>JASLJO010000138.1 GCA_030152505.1 Solirubrobacterales bacterium
GATCGGGGCGGGGGGGACCGTCGAACAGGAGACCCTCCACTTCGACCCCGCGGACGGCAGCCTGCACCCGCTGCGCTCGAAGGAGGAGGCTCACGACTACCGCTACTTCCCCGAGCCCGACCTGGTGCCGCTGGTGCCGACCGAGGCGATGCTGCGCGAGGCGCGTGAGTCCCTGCCGGAGCTGCCCGAGGCCCGCATGCGGCGCTACGAGGACGAGCTGGGCCTCTCCGGCGAGAATGCCGCCCAGCTCGCCTCCGACCCCGAGGAAGCCGCTTATTTCGAGGCAGCCTGCGCGAATGCCGGCGGCGCGGATGCGCAGACGATCGCCAACTGGGTGACTGGCGAGCTCGCCGCGGCCCTGCGCCAGGCCGACGGTGGCGCCGGTGTCGATTTGAGGGTCGCACCGGAGGCGCTGGCGGCCCTGGTCGAAATGGTCGGCGAGAAAAAGATCTCCCACGGCAGCGGCAAGCAGGTGCTGGCGACTCTGGTCGCCGAGGGCGGCGAGCCGGCTGAGATCGTCGAGCGCGAGGGCCTCGCCCAGATCTCCGACAGCGGCGAGCTCGAGTCGATCGTCGCCGCTGCGGTCGAGGCCAACCCCGACGCGGCCGAGCAGATCCGCTCCGGTAACCAGAAGGCGATCGGCGCGATCGTCGGCGCCGTGATGAAGGAGACCAAGGGCCGCGCCGACGGCGGCGAGGTCAACCGCCTGATCAAGGAGAGGCTGGAGGTCTGAGGGTCGGGGGGAGAGTTTGTATCGCTGGACGCTTATCTCGGCGTGGATAGCAATACAGCGGTGGTCCTCGTGGCCAACGCGAGCATCGTGCGCGCGCTGATCGCGCTCGCGTCGAAGCTGGCGGATCGCTAGAGGAGACACCGCAAAAGAAACGGCCCCGGGGAATCCACCCGGGGCCGTTCAACTGCGGATAGCAAAACCGATTGAAACTTTAGCGCTTCACACGGCAACCGCTTTCCACGTGCCTTTCGTAACTTTGTAACAAGTTGTTACAAAGTGCTAGATTTGACCTATGGCCTGGAACGTCGTCATCGCCGGTGGTGGATTCGGTGGGGCGATGGCGGCTCGGGAGTTGGAGCGGATCATGCCGCGGCAGTCGGCGCGGCTCACCCTGGTCAACGACGTCAACTTCATGCTCTACACCCCCTTCCTGCCAGAGGCGGCCGCGGGGACGCTGGAGCCACGGCACGTGGTGACGCCGCTGCGCGAGATCCTCAGGCGGACCTACCTGCGGCTCGGCGCCGTCTCCGGACACGACCCGACCCGGCACACGATCACGCTGCGCACGCGCGAAGGCGACACCGAGGAGCTTCCCTACGACCAGCTCCTGCTGGCGCTCGGCTCGGTCTCGCGGGTGCTGCCGGTGCCGGGCCTCTCGGAGCACGCCATCGGCTTCAAAAGTCTCGCCGACGCTATCTGGCTGCGCAACCACGTGGTCGAGACGCTGGAGGCGGCCAACGCCAGCGATGATCCGGCGCGCCGCGACGAGCTGCTCACCTATGTCTTCGTCGGCGGTGGATACGCTGGCCTCGAGGCCCTTGCCGAGCTGCAGGACTTCGCCGCCGACGCGATGGAGAGCTACCCGCGTGCCCGCCTGCACGGCATGCGCTGGGTCTTGGTCGAGGCGGCCGGCCGGGTCCTCCCCGAGATCGACGCCGGCCTCGCCGACTACGCGCTGCGGCAGCTGCGCGGGCGTGGCATCGACATCCGCCTGGAGACGACGCTGGAGGAGGTGACGGCGGACCGCGCGCGCCTTTCCAGCGGCGAGACGCTGCCGACCCGTACGGTCGTCTGGACGGCGGGGGTGGCGCCTCACCCCAGTTTGCGACGACTCAACCTGCCGCTCGACGAGCGCGGCCGGGTGCCGGTCGACGACCACCTGCGAGTGCAGGGTGCCGACTCGGTCTGGGCAATCGGCGACTGCGCCGCGGCGCCTGACCCGCGCGGGGGCCTCTGTCCACCGACCGCGCAGCACGCCGTCCGCCAGGGACCTGTCGCCGCGCGCAACATCGCCGCCGAGCTGGGGGTCGGCACGGCGCGGCGCTTCGAGTACCGCGGCAATGCCTCCTTCGTCAATCTCGGCCGCTACAAGGCCGTCGGCAGGGTCGGCGGGCGCAAGTTCAGGGGCTTCCCGGCCTGGTGGATGGCTCGCACTTACCACATGAGCCAGATCCCGGGCGTGGCCCGCAAGGTACGCGCGGTGATCGACTGGACCGCCAGCCTGCCGTTCCGTCGGGACCTAGCCGAGGTCGGCTCGATTGGGCATCCGCGGCGACTGGGAGAGACAATGGAGCCGTGGGATTCGAGTACCTCTTCATAGCGGCGCTCTTCGGCCTCGCAACCGCGATCATCGGCAGGGCCAAGGGCAGCTCGTTCTGGCTCTGGCTGCTGATCGGCGCCGTGCTGCCGCCTCTCGGCCTGATCGCCGTCGTCCTCTACCGCCGCGAGAAGGACGAACCGGAACGCCAGTGCCCGAGCTGCCACAAGGCGGTCAAGCTCTACGTCCAGGTCTGCCCCCGCTGCGGGACCGACCTCTACCTGCCCGATCCGGCCGCGGTTCGGCATCCAGGAGCTGAATAGAGGAGCCGGGCCGCGGGTAGAGGCCGGGCGACACTCTGACGAGGAGATCGTGTGCGAGGGATTCTGAAAGTTGCCGGGCTGGCAACGTTGCTCCTGCTCCTGCCGGCTGCCGGTGCATCCGCCGCCGCGCTTCAGCCGGTCGGCGAATTCGAACAGCCGATCTTCGTCACCTCCAATCCGGCAAACCCAAACGACCTCTTCGTCGTCGAGCGCCAGGGGCGGGTCGTACGCCTGGCGGGCGGCGTCAAAAGCGTCTTCGCTGATCTAACCGACCTCGTCAGCTGCTGCGAAAGCGAGCGCGGCCTGCTCTCGATCGCTCTGGCACCGGACTTCGACGCGTCGGGTCGCTTCTACGCCGCCTACGCCGGAAAGCCCGCGGCCGGCGGCGCCGAAGGAGACGTGCATGTCGATGCGTTCCGCCACGATGGCGCGACGCTTGTCCGCGAACCGCTCTTCTCGGTAGCGCACTCGATCAACGCAAACCACAACGGCGGCCAGCTCGAGTTCGGCCCGGACGGCTTCCTCTACGTCTCAACGGGCGACGGTGGCGGCGGAGGCGACCCGTTCGAAAGCGGCCAGGACCTCGGCAGCCTGCTCGGCAAGATCCTGCGGATCGAGCCGCGAGCCGGCGCCGAACCGCAGATATGGAGCTACGGGTTGAGAAATCCCTGGCGCTTCTCCTTCGACCGGGCGAACGGCGACATGGCGATCGCCGACGTCGGCCAGAACGCGCGTGAGGAGGTCGATGTCGCCCCGAGCCCGGCGCCGGGCGTCGTCGGCGGCCAGGGCGTCAACTATGGCTGGAACTGCCGCGAGGGCTTCATCCCCTACACCGACCCGGGCGAAAGCTGCAGCGGCGCGAGCGGTTTCACCGACCCCGTCTTCGACTACCCCCACGAAGACCCCGAAGACCCCGAAGACGGCAGCGCTCATGGCTGTGCGATCACCGGCGGCTATGTGGTGCGCGATCCGAGCCTCGGCGACCTGTACGGCCGCTATCTGTATGCGGACTTCTGCCTCGGTCAGATTCGCTCACTCCTTCTACCTGCAGGCGACGACCGATCCGAGGGACTCAGCGTCGCCAACCCGGTTTCCTTCGGAGAAGACTCCTGCGGTCGTCTCTATGTGGTCTCCCAGGGTGGGGCGGTGTACCGATTCGTGGGAGCGGCTCCGGCTGAATGCGCTGCAAGCTCTGCGGGCCCGATCGTCTCTGCCACCGTCCCGAATCCGCTGAGGCTCGGCGGCGACCCCCAGGTCAAGCGCAGGAGAGCGCATGTGGCGCTGCGGGTGAAACGACGGTCGTCGCCGACGCGGTTGAAGTTGGCTCTCACTGTCCGCGTGACGCCCTGCTCCGGCCACGCTGGAGCCCCGGTTCGGCTCCAGCGCGGCGGGCGGCCGTTCAGGGCTGGGCGCCTGAGCGATCGCTGCACCGCCCGCTTCCATTGCGCGGTCTCGCATCGATCGACGTTCCGGGCGGTCCTTTTAGACGGGAACTACCGCAGCCAGGTGCGAACGATCGCGTTGGCGAAGCCGAGGCCGTAGCGGGCGACGGCGGGCTTCTTCGAGTGGCCGTGGAGGCGCTTGGCGACGGTCACCGGCACCTCCTTGGCGGGCACACCACGCTTGATCGCCTCGATCATGAACTCGGAGGTGTGGAACTGCTCTTGGCGCAGGACGAGCTGGGGCAGGACAGTGGCGCGCACGGCGCGGTAGCCGTTGGAGCAGTCGCTGACCTTGGTCCGGGTGATGAAGGAGACCAGGCGGTTGAAGAAGACGATGCCGAGCTCACGGGCGAAATGGTTGTCGTCAGCCTTGCCGAGCACGCGCGAGCCGTGGGCGACGTCGACCTCGCCGTCGAGCACCGGCTTCACCAGGCGTTCCATCTCCGAAGGCAGGTGCTGGCCGTCGGCGTCGAGCGTAACCACGATCTCGGCGCCGGAGTCTGCCATCAGCCGGTAGCCGGTGCGCAGGGCCGCGCCGCCACCACGGTTGATCACGTGGCGGGCGACGATCGCACCGTGCTTGGCGGCGACGTCACCGGTGCCGTCGCGCGAGCCGTCGTCGACGACCAGGACCGCGGTGGCGACGCCGCATACCTCGCTCGGCATCAGGTCGAGCACCTGGCCGACGTTCTCGGCCTCGTTGAACGCGGGGACGAGGATCGCCACCTTGCCGCGAAAGCGCTCGGGCAGCTTCGCCTGGCGGAACTCCTCCCAAGCGAGCCCCTCGAGCACGGCTGAGAGCTGGCGCGAGTTGCGTGCCGCCTGCGACAGCGCCCGCAGGATCAGGAGGAAGAGGATGAAGATCGAGAAGACGGCGAGGCCGAGGATGCGGCCGCCATTGCCCTTGTCGAAGGAGAAGGCGGAAAGCAGCTTGTCGGTCAGCTCGGTCCCAGAGACGATCGCCAAGCCGAGGCCGACCAGCAAGAGGATCAGCACGTCGACGTTGCGCAGCGCCCGCCGGCGCAGGATCGCGTAGGCGACGATCGCCGCGGCGACGACGAGACCGGTGGCGCGCAGCGCCGTCAGCTCTGAGGGGAAGATCCCGGCCTGGACCATGATCAAGTTTCGCGCTCCGCTCCCGGCACGAAGAAACAGACATGCACGCTTGGTCGCTCCGCGCTCATCGGCGGCTGGAGGATACGGCCGCGCCCGCCCTTGCCAGGGCCACGCCGGCGAGCGGAAAGATCAGCGTCATCAGGATCTCGTTGCGGCGCGGCGCGGCAAGCGAGGCGGCTCCCACCGCGGTGACGAGGGCGATCGGGGTCGCCATCGCGACCAACTCCCACCAGCGACGGCGCAGCGCCAGCAGGCCGAGGCCCGCCAGGCCGAGCAGCACCAGCAGCACCTGGACGACCCGCCCGGCGGAGGATTCCATCGCTTCGCCGACGCCGGCGCTCCACATCCGCCAGACCTTGCGCACGGTCATCGCCAGGTAGCCGAGCGGGTCTTCGCCGAAGAACTTGGAGAAGTTCTGCTTGCCAATCTTGCCCAGGGCCGAGTCGCGCGGCAGTTGCGGATAGCGCGCGGCGACGCGGTCGAAGAGCGGCGTCGGGTCCACCCGTTCGAGTGCTTCGGAGTCCGGCGGCAGGTCGCGGTGCAGGTAACGCGCGGCGAGGCGCGCCTTTACCCGCTGGTATTCGCCGTCAGCGGGCAGGAAGGTGCCGACGTAGAGCGCCTTGCCGCCCCCGGTCGAGATCGGCACGGTGCGGTCGAGGACGACCTGGTTGTGGATCGTCCAGGGGACGATCGGGACGAGCAGGGCAGCAAGGGCGAGGGCGGCCCCGGCGAGGCCCGGCCACCAGCCCCGCTCGCGGCCGAGGCGGATCGCGGCGAGAACGACGAAGGCGATGCCCACCGGCAGGTAGTCGGGCCGGATCAGCGCCGTGAGGCCGAAGAGAAAGCCGGGGAGGAGCCAGGCTCGCAGGCGCTCCCGTTCGCTCGCCCAGAGGAACGCGAGGACTGCCGCAGGCAGGGTGAAGATGGCCGGGGGCTCGCTGTACAGAGCACCGGTCGAATGGATGAAGGGGGGGTAGACGGCAACACCAAGAGCGGCGATCAGGCCGGCGGGGCGACAATTGAGGCGCCGGCCGAGCAGATACACGGTGACGATCGCCGCCAGGCCGAGCAGAAGCTCGACTATGCGGGCGGTGCCTTCGCGTGGGCTGGCGGTCGCGTGGAAGGCCGCGGCGTAGAGGAGGGGGGCGCCGGGGGACCAGTCGCTTGCGTCGTCAAAGTTCGGCCCGCCGTAGCTGCCTTCCTCGTAGAGGGACTTGGAAAGGGCGTAGTAAGCGTGAGCGTCGTCGCCCGGCGACCCCAGCGGCTCAACCACGCGGTAGGCGCGCAGGCCGAAGCCGAGCGCCAGTATCGCCGCCAGCAGGATCAGCGTCGTCTTCCCGTGGCGCTCGGGCAGTGCCCGGATCCGAATCCCGATCGCGTTCAAGGCCGGATCAGGCTATCCGCCGCAAGGGCGTAGGACCTGCGCGTCGAAGAATCCCGGGCAAATCCCGCCCGTCTGGAAGGAGACCCGACCGATGTCCCGTTTCCCATTGATAGCTCTCTGTGTGGCCACCTGCGTGGCCCTTGCCCTTGTGCCCGCCGCATCCGCCAAGCCGGCCGAAAGGATCTGCGTGGCCAACTCCCCTCAGGTCGTCGGTGGCAAGGTGACCGGCAAGCTCACGTCGAGCAACGTCGATCCCTTGCAGGCGCAGTTTGCCACCTGCGGTCACGCGAAAAAGGTGATCAGGAAGGTCACCGCGCTCGGCCTCGAGCAGCCACGCGGCGATGTTGCGGCTTTCCACTGCGTGCCGACCGTCTTCTTCACCGAACCGGACTTCGTTCTCTACAAGTGCACCTTCAAAGGTGCCGACACGGCGACCTTCGTCAAGCTGACCTTCGCCGTCCAATACAAGAGCTGACCCAGGCGGCCCCCGCGCCGGCGAGCGCCGCGAGCAGCGGCACCGTCACCAACGCCCGGCGCGGGGAGGCCACCAGCAGCAATCCGATCGCGGTTGCCGCGACCAGGATCGTCCCCAGCAGCAGCGCCTCCCAGCGTCGTTGCCACGCGAGCACCGCCAGCCCGAGCAGGCCGAAGCCGAGCAGCAGCCAGTGGAAGGTCGCCCAGCCAGGCTCGTGCATCACGTCCCGTGGCCCATGGCCCCAGATCAGCCACAGCTTGTTGGCGAGAAACCCCAGATAGCCGATCGGCCGTTCGCTGACGTCGTCCCAGAGCCATTCGCGTCCCATCTTGGCGAGGGCGGCGTCGGTTTCCATGCCCGGATAGCGCTGATGCGCCAACGCCGCCAGGATCTGCTCCAAGCGCGGGTTTGGCGGAAGCTGTCCGCGCAATTCCGGATGCCGCTCCAGCGCCTCGACACCCACCTGTTCGGGATCGCCACCCGAGGGCATGTAAGAGCCCGCGAACAACACCTGCCCGCCGCCCGTCGAGATTGGGACGAACCGATCCAGCTCGACCGCATTGCGCACCGTCCACGGGGCCACGATTATCGCCAGTCCGGTGAGCATGATCAGCGCTTGAGCAAGCCCCGCACGCCATCCATCCTTCCCGCGGCGCGCAAAGATCACCACAGCTATTGGAAGCGAGATAGCCAGATACTCCGGTCTGACCAGCGCTAAAGCGCCGAGTAGAAGACCAGGTGCCAACCACCTTCGTGCGGGTGGGGTGGGGGGAGGCCTGTCCGCCCAGAGCATTGCGAGTACCGCGCCCGATAACAACGTCGCCGCGAGCGGCTCGCTCATCAGCATGCCCTGGTACTCGACGAGAGCAGGGTAGACCGCGATCGCGGCGGCGCCAATCAGGCCGGCGAACGGCCCGGAAAGCCGGCGTCCGATCAGGTAGGTGAAGAGCACCGACAGCGTTCCAATGAGAGCGAGGACTACGCGCGCGGTGCGTTCGTGAATCCCACCGGCGATCGCGTAGATCCCGCCGGCGAGGAGCGGCAGACCCGGGGAGTAGTTGCTCGCGGGCTGGGTCGCCCCCGGACCGAGCGTGAAGCCCTCCCCGTGCTCCAGGTTGGCGGCGATCGTCGCGTATGCCTGGGCGTCGTAGACGGGCGAGCGCCCGTCCCAGGATTCGGCGCCCCGCAGGCCCAGACCGAGCAGCAGGATCACGATCAGCGCGGCAAGCCCCGCCCGACCCCCGTTGCGCGCCGCCAGTTCGCTCACGGCGGCATGGTATGGCCGCACCGTCCGCTACTCTGCCGCGGTCTATGCGCCTTCTGATTCTCGGAGGCGACGGCTACCTGGGCTGGCCGACGGCCCTTAGGTTCTCGGCCCGCGGGCACGAGGTTGCGGTCGTCGACAACTTCTCCCGCCGTCGCTGGCACCGCGAAAACTGCACCGCCTCACTGACTCCGATCGCCGAGTTGGATCAGCGGATCGAGGCCTGGCGCGAGGTCTCCGGCGAGCAGATCCGCAGCTACGTCGGCGCGGTCGAGGACGGCGACTTCCTCGACGAGGTCGTCGCCGAGGTTCGCCCGGAGGCGGTCGTCCACTACGGCGAGCAACCCTCGGCGCCCTACTCGATGATGTCGCGCGAGCGCGCCGTGGAGACGCAGCACACCAACGTGATCGGCAACCTCAACCTGCTCTTTTCGATCCGCGATCACGTCCCCGAGTGCCACCTGGTGAAGCTGGGGACGATGGGGGAGTATGGCCAGCCCAACATCGACATCGAGGAGGGCTACATCGAGATTGAGCACAAGGGGCGCAAGGACACCCTGCCTTACCCCAAGCTGCCCGGCTCGCTGTATCACTGCTCCAAGGTCCACGACTCGACCAACATCCACTTCGCCTGTCGCACCTGGGGCCTGCGTGCGACCGACCTCAACCAGGGCGTCGTCTACGGGATCGAGACCGAAGAGGCCGCCCGCGACGAGCGCCTCATCACCCGCTTCGACTACGACGAGATCTTCGGCACCGTGCTCAACCGCTTCTGCGTGCAGGCCGTGATCGGCCATCCGCTGACCGTCTACGGCTCGGGGGGCCAGACCCGTGGCTTCCTCAACATCCGCGACACGCTCAGCTGCGTCGAGCTGGCCGTCGCCAATCCCGCCGATGCGGGCGAGTTCCGGGTCTTCAACCAGTTCACCGAGCAGTTCTCGGTGTTGGAGCTGGCCGAGCTGGTCAAGCACGCCGGTGAGCACCTCGGCTACTCGGTCGAGATCCAGCACTGCGACAACCCGCGGGTCGAGAAGGAAGAGCACTACTACAACGCCGTCCATACCAAGCTGCTCGACCTCGGCCTCGAGCCGACCCTACTGGGAGAGGAGCTGGTCGAGTCGATCATCCACGCGATCGAGCGCTACAAGGAGCACACGATCGAGAGCTCGATCGACCCGCAGACGCGCTGGAACCCGGCCGGCGGTACAAAAACCCCCGCTGGCCAGGCATAGGCCCGCTGGTACCATCGCCCTCCTTATGCGAGCGGCAGATGCACTCATGGAGAGCCTCAAGGCCGAGGGTGTGGAGAACATCTTCGGCATCCCCGGCGGGGCCAACCTGCCGACCTACGATGCGCTCGTCGACGCAGGTTTCCGCCACATCCAGGTCCGCCACGAGCAGGGCGGCGGCCACGCCGCCGAGGGATACGCCAAGGCGTCTGGCCGGGTCGGGGTCGCCTTTGCCACCTCGGGGCCCGGTGCGACCAACCTGGTCACCGCGATCGCCGATGCGATGATGGACTCGGTGCCGACCGTGTTCGTCACCGGTCAGGTGCGCACCGAGCTGATCGGCACCGACGGCTTCCAGGAGGCCGACATCCTCGGCGCGACGCTTCCCTTCGTCAAGCACTCCTTCCAGGTCACCGACCCGCGCCAGATCCCCGAGTACGTGCACGAGGCCTTCCACGTCGCCTCCACGGGGCGTCCCGGGCCGGTGCTGCTCGACGTTCCCCAGGACCTCTCGCGGGCCGAGATCGAGTACACGCCGCGCACCGAGCCGGTCGAGCTGGCCGGCTACAAACCGATGAGCAGGGGCAACATCAAACAGATCCGGATTGCCGCCAAAGCCCTCGCCAATGCCAAGCGGCCGATCTTCTATACGGGCGGGGGCGTGGTCAACGGCAACGCCTCAGAGGAGCTGCGTGAGCTGGCGGCCGCCGATCGCTTCCCGATCACCTCGACGCTGATGGGGCTGGGTGCCTATCCGGCCTCCGGCGAGCATTGGCTGGGGATGCTCGGCATGCACGGCACCGTCACCGCCAACTGGGCGATGGACAATGCCGACCTGATCGTCGCCATCGGCGCTCGCTTCGACGATCGCATCACCGGCAAGCTCTCTGAGTTCGCACCGCACGCCAAAGTCATCCACATCGACATCGACCCGGCCGAGATCTCGAAGAACATCGGCGCCCACATCCCGATCGTCGGCGACGTCAAGCTGGTCCTGCCGGAGCTGAACCGCGAGTACCGCGCACTGCAGACCGACAGCTCGCGGCTCGATCCCTGGTGGAAGCAGCTGCACGAGTGGCAGGAGCAGCACCCGCTGCGCTACGAGCCCGGAGTCGACGGCGAGATCAAGCCTCAGTTCATGGTCGAGGCCATGCATCGCGCGACCGGCGGCAATGCGATCGTCACCTCCGACGTGGGGCAGCACCAGATGTGGGCGGCGCAGTACTACGGCTTCGAGCAGCCCCGGCGCTGGATCAACTCCGGTGGCCTGGGGACGATGGGCTTCGGCCTGCCGGCAGCGGTGGGTGCCAAGGTCGCCTGCCCCGACGAGGACGTCGTCTGCCTCGCCGGCGACGGCAGCCTGATCATGAACTGCCAGGAGCTGGCGACCTGCGTCACCGAAGAGATCCCGGTCAAGGTCTTTTTGATGAACAACGGCTACATGGGCATGGTGCGCCAGTGGCAGGAGCTGTTCTGGGATCGGCGCTACAGCTCGGTGCAGATGGGGGAGAGTCCCGACTGGGTGAAGCTGGCCGAGGCGTTTGGAGCGACGGGCATGCGCTGCGAGGTCGCCGACGAGCTCGAGGGCACGATGAAGCAGGCGCTGGAGACCGATGGCCCGGTGCTGCTCGACGTGCGCGTCGCTCAGGAGGAGAACTGCTACCCGATGATCCCGCCCGGCCAGGCGGCGAGGGACATGGTCGAGGCACCGAAGGCGGTGAGCTGATGGAGGCGGGGACCCCCCAGACCGTGCGACTCGAGGATCTTCACGTCCCCGGCCAGCTGAGCGGGCGTAAGCACATCCTTTCGATCCTCGTGGAGAACAAACCGGGCGTCCTGGCGCGGATCGCCGGCCTCTTCTCGCGCCGCGGCTTCAACATCGACACGCTCGCGGTCGGCCCGACCGACGACCCGAGCATCTCGCGGATCACGCTCACCCTCGACGGCGCCGTCCACCCGATCGACCAGGTGACCAAGCAGCTTCACAAGCTGGTCAACGTGCTGAAAATCCGCGACATGGAGCCGGAGGAGACCGTCGCCCGTGAGATGGCGATGTTCAAAGTCTCTGCCGCGGTCGAGAGCCGCGCCGAGATCATCCAATTCGCCGAGATCTTCCGGGCCAAGATCATCGACGTCTCGCGCCGCACGCTGACGATCGAGGTGACCGGCTCGGCCGACAAGATCGAGGCCTTCGAGCGGATGATCCGCCCGCACGGGCTCATAGAGATGGTTCGCACCGGTGAGATAGCGATTGCTCGAGGCGGCGACTAGCGAGCTGCACAGCCAGCTGCGCGACGGCGTGGAGCTGGCGGCCGAGCGATCCCGGCGCACGCTCGTGAGCGTCACCATGGCGGTCGATGAAGTCGATCCCAGTGCGGTGGTGTTCGCTTCCCGCCTCGCTTCCGACAACTGGTTCTGCTGGGAGCAGCCGGATCGGGGGTTCGCGCTGGCGGCTCTGGGCACTGCCCACGAGGCGACCTCGCGCGGCGCGGCGCGGTTCGAGGACCTGGCGCGGGAGTGTCTCGGCCTCAACGAGGGGGCGGTGCTGAACGAGCCGAGCGGGTTGCCGTCTGGCGCCGGCCCGGTCTGGACCGGGGGCTTCGCCTTCGATCCCGAAGGCGCCGGCTCTCCCGCCTGGTCATCGTTCGCCCCGGCTTCGCTGATCCTGCCGGAGCTTTCGATCTGCAGGGTCGGCGAGGAGCGCTTCCTGACCGTCAACGCGGTGGTCTCACCGGGCCAGGAGGTGGACGTGCTCATCGATCGGATCGCCGCTCGTCTCAACGGCCTGCATTCGGATCCGCTGCCGCTGCTCGATCCACACCTGATCGAGCGGCCCGAGATCCGCAGCGTCCACCCACCCGCCGACTTCGAGGCGGCGGTCGAAGCGGCGACAGAGCGGATCGGCGCGGGCGAGATGAGCAAGGTCGTCCTCGCCCGCGAGGTCACGGTCGAGGCGACGGCCGCGCACAACCCAGCGGCGATCTTCGGTGCCCTGCGCGAGCAGTTCCCCTCCTGCTTCTGTTTCTGCCGCGGCACGCCCGAGGCCGCATTCATCGGCGCCAGCCCCGAGCTGCTGATCCGCCGCGCGGGCGCTGGTGCCTCCAGCGTGGCGCTGGCCGGCTCGACCCGGCGCAGCTCCGACCCGGCGGTCGACGACCACCTCGGCGAGCAGCTGCTGCGCAGCGACAAGAACCGGCGCGAGCAGCAGATCGTCGCCGAGCGCATCGTCCGCAAGTTGCGCCCCCACGCCGTCTGGGTGCAGACGGCCGAGGAGCCCGAGCTGGTCAAGGTCGCCAACATCCAGCACCTGGCGACGCCCGTGATCGCCCAACTGGCGGAACCACGCTCGGCGGTCGAGCTGGCCGGCATGCTGCACCCGACGCCCGCCGTGGGCGGCGAGCCCTGGCCCGGTGCGGCGTCCGCGATCGAGGAGCTCGAGCATATGGACCGCGGCTGGTACGCGGCGCCTGTCGGCTGGATGGACGCCACCGAGGACGGCGAGTTCTGCGTCGCCCTGCGCAGCGCCCTCCTCCGAGACCGCGAGGCGCGCCTCTTCGCCGGCGTTGGGGTGGTGGCCGGATCCGATCCGGCTGCTGAGCTGGAGGAGACCGAGATCAAGCTACAGGCGCTGCTGCCGCTGGTAGCCGAGTAGCAGCAGCCGTTTGCCTTCGGGTACGTCAGAATGCCGGCATGGTTAGCTGGGCACTGGGAGCGAGTGCGCTGGCGCTCTTGCTGTCGGCAAGCGTCGCTGGCGCGGCGCCGCCACCTGGCCCTCGCCTGGCGATCTCTGCCTCGTCCCGCGGGCAAGAGCAGGTGATCACGGTTGGAGCTTCGGGGCAGGAACCCAGGGGGTTCGTCGCTGATCCAGAATATTGGGGAATCGGTGAGAGGGTCTCGTGGTCAGCCGATGGCGCCCTGCTCGCTTTTTCTGCTTCCGGTCCGTTTCAGAGCCACCCTGGGGGGCGCCTTGGAAACGGGTGGCCCTTGCTTGGAGTTGCCACCGAGAACAGTGGCTCGAGGGTGTTTTCCCGTGGCTTCCTCAATGCGGGCGATCCGATCCTGTCCCCAGACGGCCGGGCGGCCTACTTCGCCCGAGCAAAGCTCGTCAAAGTGTTGCCGGGTCGGGAGAGCTACCTTTTCAAAAGCTCGATCTGGTCCCTGGATCTAGCGGACAGCTCGGCAAGGCAGAGGACTAAATGGCAACTCGGCGTTCCGTTGATGCCTAGCTCGTTCTCACCTGATGGGCTGACCCTTGCCGGAACCCGGTACACGCGGCGCGGTTTCGAAGCGGTCGCAACCGACCTCCGCAGCTGGCGGTCCACGCTCCTAGCGCGGGAAGCGTCCGAACCGGTCTTTTCACCTGACGGCTCCCGAGTCGCTTTTGTGCGATCGAGGAACTGGCGCGGGAGCGGGG
>JASLJO010000160.1 GCA_030152505.1 Solirubrobacterales bacterium
TCTACGAGATGGGCGAGGAGGACGGCAACGCCCTGCTCGTCACCGAGCTGGTCGAGCGCCTCGCACAGATCGGCGCCGACCTCGCCGACCTCGCGGTCGCTGAGCACACCTTCGCCGCTGAGACGCGCCAGGGTCGAGCCCTCGACCAGCTCGGTGACGAGCAGGGCGTTGCCGTCCTCCTCGCCCATCTCGTAGAGGGTGACGATGCCGGGGTGGTTGAGCCGCGCCGCCGCCTGGGCCTCGCGCAGGACCCGCCTGCCGGCGTCGCCGCGCGACTCGATCGCCTTGACCGCGACGGCGCGCTCGAGGCGACCATCCCAGGCCTCGTAGACGACGCCGAAGCCGCCGCTGCCGATGCGGCGCTCGATCAGGAAGCGGTTGAGAACAAGGGAACCGACCAAGACTCCTCCGAGTTCGCCGCGATTCCGCTTCCTCCTGCGACATACTCCCTGCTTCTTGGAGGATTCGCTCGCATCCCGGCCGGGGCGCAGACCGCGCCCGCCACGCCGTCCCGAACGGCAGCAGATCCTGCTGAGGAGGGGGCTGGCCCTCGGCGGCGGCCTGCTGATCCTGATCCTGATCGTGCTCGGCGTGCGCGGCTGCCTCAACGCCCGCAAGCACCGCGCGCTCAGCGACTACGCGCGAAACGTCACCCAGATCGTCGACGAGACCCAGCAGACGAGCAAGTCCTTCTTCGGCAAGTTGGCCGACCCCGGCAGCCTCTCGGTCACCGAGTTCGTTGCCGAGGTCAACGCCGATCGCAGCGCGATGGACAATTACGTCTCGCGGATCGACTCACTCGATACCCCAGGCGATATGAGCAGCGCTCAGAAGGCGCTGGAGCTGGTCTACGAGCTGCGCGGCGCGGCGATGACCGAAATCGCCGAGCAGATGAGCACGGCGCTCGGCGACGTCGGCGCGGAGAAGGCGACCGAAGCGATCGCCAAGCAGATGCGCGTGCTGGCGGCCAGCGATGTCCTCTACGCCGAAGTCGCGCGACCCGAAATCGACGGTGTGCTCGCCAACAATGGAATCGAAGGCGACGACGTGCCGAAGAGCGAATTCGTCCCTGAAGGGACCAAGTGGCTGGACGAAAGCACCGTCGGCTCGGCCCTCGGTTCGGTCAGCGGCTCGAGCGCCGGCACGGAAGTGCCGGGCGTGCACGGGCTCGGCCTGATCTCGACCAGCATCAACGGCTCCGAACTGTCCAGTGAAGAAGCCACCGGCGTGAGCGCCGAAGAAACGCCGGAAGTCGAAATCGAAGTGCAGAACCAGGGCGAATCGACCGAGAACGGAATCACGGTCTCGGTCACCGTGAACGGCAATACCCTGACCGGGGACATCAGCAGCATCGAAGCGGGGGCGAGCGAAACCGTGACGATCCCGCTCACGCCGACGCCGAAAGGGGAAGTGACGCTGGAAATCGAAGCGGAACCGGTGCCGGGCGAGGAAGTGTCGGAAAACAACGAAGCCGCCTACACCGTCGTCTTCGAATAGCAATGCGGGTCGCGTTTCTCGGGCCGGCGGGGACGTTTACGGAAGACGCCCTGAAGGAGGCCTCCTCGGCGGAGGAGATGGAGCTGGTGCGGACGCCCACGGTGCACGACGCGATCTTGGCGGTGGACCGGGGGGAGGCGGAGAGGGCGTTCGTGCCGTTCGAGAACTCGATCGAGGGGTCCGTTCGCAGCACCCTCGACACGCTGGCCTTCGACACCGAGGCGGTGACGATCGTCGGGGAGTATGACTTTCGTGTCCATGCGCATTTGATCGCGCGCGGCGACGTCGAGTTGGAGCAGGTCGCGGCGATCCTTTCTCACCCCCAGCCACTGGCACAGTGCGCGGGCTTCCTGCGTGAGCACCTGCCGGGGGTCGAAAGGCGCAGCGTCAGCAGCACCGCGGAGGCGGTGCGCATGGTGGGCGAGTCGGTACGGCCCTGGGCGGCGATCGGCGCTCGCGCGGCCGCTGAGCTCTATGGCTGCGTCGTGCTGCGAGAGGGAATCGAGGACGAGGCCGACAACGTCACCCGCTTCGTCTGGATCGCGCCCGCCGGCACGGAGCCGGAAGGCGACGGCCCCTGGCGGACCTCGCTCGTCTTCTCGGAGCTGGGAGCGGATCACCCCGGCGCCCTCGTCGACGCCCTCCAGGAGTTCTCCAGCCGCGCCGTCAATCTCAGCCGCATCGAGTCCCGCCCCGCCCGCCGAGGCCTCGGCCGCTACATGTTCTTCTGCGATTTGGAAGGCGCCGCGGACGACCCGGCTATCGCAGAGGCTCTCACCTCGCTTCGACAGAAGGCGGAGTCGGTACGCATTTTGGGTTCCTACCCGGTTGGCTGAAGGGAGGGGCAGGGGTGTCTCTCGAACCGGCGGATACTCAGAGCGAGCGAAGCGAGCGAGTCGGGGCGAGAGACACCCCTGCCCCTCCCCCTGTATCGCCTGCGTAGAATTCCCGAGGAGATGGCACGGGTTCTTGTTCTCAATGCAACCTATGAGCCAATCAACGTATGCACGTTGAGAAGAGCCGCTGTGCTGCTTTTGAAGGAAAAGGCGGAGCTGCTGGAGCGACGGGAGGGGGCGATCCACTCCGAGCACATGACGATGGAGCGGCCTGACGTGATCCGCCTCGTGAGCTACGTACGGGTACCGCGCGAGGCACACCGGCGCAAGATCACCAGGCGGGCGGTGCTTGCCCGCGACGCCTGGACCTGCCAGTACTGCGGCTCGACCAAGTCCGGCCTCACGGTCGACCATGTCATTCCCCGCAGTCGGGGCGGCAAGTCGGTCTGGGGGAACATCGTCGCCGCCTGCGCCAGCTGCAACAGACGCAAGGGAAACCGCCTCCCCCATGAGATCCAGATGCACCCGAAGAAGTCTCCGAAGGCGCCGGGGCCGAGCATCTTCATCCAGGTAGCCAGCCCGTCGATCCCACCGGCTTGGCAGCAGTACCTACCAGCGGCCGCCTGACACCTCTCCCTCTTAAACCTCGAGCTCGTCCTGCGGCGTATCGCCGTTTGAAGGCGCCGTCTCGCCAGACTCGACGACGAGGGCGACGGCACTGATCCTGTCGTCATCCTTGATGTTCATCACCTTCACCCCCTGGGTGGGACGGCCCATCGTCGAGATCCCGCTCGCCGAGGTGCGCTGCACCATCCCGTTCTGGGAGATGAAGAGCAGCTCCTGGTGCTCGCGCACGATCAGGGCGCCGGCGAGACCGCCCTTCTTCTCGGTCAGCTTCGCGGTCAGGACCCCTTTCGTGCCGCGGCCCTTGCGGGGGTACTCGGAGATCGAGGTGCGCTTGCCGTAGCCGTTCTCGGTGACGACGAAGAGCTCGGTGTCGTCGCGGGCGACGTCCATCGCCAGCACCCGATTCGCCGCACCCCCGATTTTGGCGCTGACGTTCATCCCTTTGACGCCGGAGGTGTCACGGCCCATCGCGCGCGCCTGTCCCTCGGAGAAGCGCACGGCGTGAGCCGACTTCGAAACCATCAGGATGTCGTCCTCGCCCGAGGTCATCCGCACCTGGACCAGCTCGTCGCCGTCGCGGACCTTTATGGCGATGATCCCGTCCGCCCGGATCGGCGTGTTGTAGGCGAGGAACTCGGTTTTCTTGAACTGGCCCTTGGCGGTGGCGAAGGCCAGGTACTTGTTCTCTTTGAAATCGCGGGTCGGGATCACCGCCATCACCTTCTCGCCTTCGCGCAGCGGCAGCAGGTTGACCAGGGCGCTTCCTTTCGCCGTCCGCGAGCCCTCCGGCAGCTCGTAGACCTTGAGCCGGTAGACCTTGCCGCGGTTGGTGAAGAAGAGCAGGTAGTCGTGGGTCGAGCAGATGTGCAGGTGGGCGATGTAGTCGTCCTCCTTCATGTTCACCCCCATCACCCCAACGCCACCGCGGT
>JASLJO010000179.1 GCA_030152505.1 Solirubrobacterales bacterium
CAAACCATCTCGACATTCCCTCGCTGGAGTGGCTGGAGCGCTACCTGGTCGAGCTCGACGCCGCCGTCGTGCTCGTCGCCCACGACCGCTGGTTCCTCGAGGCGGTGGGTACCTCGGTGCTGGAGATCGAGGCCCAGCGCGGCCGCTTCTTCGCCGGCCCGTGGCACGCCTGGCGCAAGGAGCAGGCCGCCCGCCAGATCGCGCTCGGCAAGGCGATCGAGCGCCAGGAGGCGGAGATCGCTCGCATGGAGCGCTTCGTCGAGCGCTTCCGCTACAAGGCGACCAAGGCGCGCCAGGCACAGTCGCGGCTGAAGCAGATCGACAAGATCAAGCGCGACGGGGTGGAGGCCGAGCAGCGCGACCGCCGCAACCTGCGCTTCTCCTTCGTCAAGACGGAGCGTCCCGGCCGCGTCGTGCTCAAACTCGTCGGCGCGACGATCGAGGTCCCGGGCCGCGTCCTGCTCGCTGACGCTCGGCTCGAAGTCGAACGGGGCGAGCACGTCGTCCTCGTCGGTCCCAACGGCGCCGGCAAGACGACCCTGATCGAGACCCTGGCCGGCCGGCGCGAGCCGGCGGCCGGCTCGGTGCGGCTCGGCCACAATGTCAAAGTCGGCTATCTCTCCCAGCATGCCGACACGGCGGCGGGGGAGGGCACGGTGCTCGACGCGGCCCAGCGCGAGACCGGTCTCAGCGGCCAGAAGGCGCGCGACCTGCTCGGCGGCTTCCTCTTCTCGGGCGCCGACGTCGAGAAGCAGCTGGGCGACATCTCCGGCGGCGAGCAGCGGCGGCTCTCACTGGCGATCCTGGTCGCCTCCGGCGCCAACGCGCTGATCCTCGACGAGCCGACCAACCACCTCGACATCGAGAGCCGTGAGGCGCTCGAGGACGCTCTGCTGGCCTTCGAGGGCGCGGTGGTGCTCGTCTCCCACGACCGCGCCCTGCTGGAGGCGGTCGGCACCCGCACGATCGTCTGCGAGGACGGTGAGCTGCGCTCCCATCAGAGCGGCTGGGCGACTTATCAGCGCGAGCGCGACGAACGCGAAGCCGAGGCGGAGGCGGCCACTCAGGCGGCCAAGGCCGAACCCGCCTCCGCCTCCGGTCGCAACGCCGGCCGGGAGGCGAAGAAGGCGGCGCGCAGGGCGGGCCGCCTGGCCGAGCAGATCGAGCAGGCGGAGGCGGAGCTGCGCGAGCTGGAGGAGGAGCTGTCCGATCCGGAAGCGTGGTCCAGCCCGGGCCGGGCCGAACGGGCCGAAGCGCGCCACGCTGAGGCGAAGCGGGCCTTGGCCGAGCTCTACGAGCAGTGGGAGGCCGCCGAAGCGGAGGTCAGCTCAGCGGCCGGTCGAGCCTGACCACGGTGCCCTTGCCGGGCGCGAGGGTGATGTTGCGGACCTTGACCTTTTCCGGCTTCGGGTCCGGCGCACTGAGCTCGGCCCGCTCGAGCATCGCCCGCAGCACGATTCGCATCTCGTATTCGGCGAAGGCGGCGCCGATGCAGCGACGCACGCCGCCACCGAAGGGAATCCAGACGTAGGTGTCGGTCTTGCCGTCGAGGAAGCGCTCTGGCCGGAACTCCTCTGGATCCGGAAAGAGGTCCTCGCGGTAATGCAGCGCGGCGATCGCTGGCAGGACGAACGTCCCCGCCGGGAGCTCGTAGCCGCCGATCGTCGCCGGCGCGGTCAGCTTGCGGGCCACGTCGACGATCACCGGACGCGCCCGCAGCGTCTCCTTGATCGTCGCATCGAGATAGGAGTCCTCGCCCGCGGCGAGCGACTCGCGCAACCGGGTGAGGACGCGCGGGGCGCGCAGCAGCCGCTCGATCGCCCAGGCGAGCGCCGTCGCGGTCGTCTCGTGGCCGGCACCGAGCACCGTCACCAACTCGTCGCGCAGCTCCTCGTCACTCATCGGGCTGCCGTCGTCGTGCCGTGCGGCCAGCAGCAGGGAGAGCACGTCGTCATGTCCCTCCTCGCCGGCCTCGACCTCGGCGCGTCGCAGGGCGATCTCCTCGTAGATGAATTCGTCCAGTGCCGCGCGAGCGCGCAGGAAGCGTGGCCAGGGGCTCCAGCGACCGAGGTTGCGACGCAGAATCGGGAAGGCCGTGATCGCGTTGACCCGGCTGGCGAAGGTCTCGATCAGATGGCCGAAGCGGACGAGTCGGTCCTCGTCGTGGACTCCGAAGACGGCGCGCATGATCACCGCCAGGGTGATTCGTTGCGTGTGCGGGCGCAGCGCGAACGGCTCGTCGGTCGGCCAGGTCTCCATCTCGGCAACGGTGGCCTCGTGGATCAGCTCGCCATAGCGTTGGATCCGCTCGCCGTGGAAGGGCGGCAGCAGCAGTTTGCGCTGCTGCATGTGCGGGCCGTCGTCGAGCGTGAGGACCGAGTTCGGCCCCAACGCCGGCTCCAGGACCGTCGCGTTCGCCTCGCCCGCGTGGAACTGTCCGGGGCCCCCGGTGAAGACCGCTTTGACCAGAGTGGGATCGGCGACGTAGACGACCTTGCCGAAATACGGGAACGAGACCGAGAAGATGTCGCCGTGGCGGCGTTGAAGCTGGGTCAGGAAGCCGAGGGGTGCGCGCACGTAGCGCGCCCCCTGCACGATCGCCGGCAGCCTGGATCCCGGTGGGAACGGGGCGGAGGTCATTGCGGCCGGACGTGAAAGCGTCGCCTGCTCCATCCCTCCAACCATACAAAACTGGCCAGCCAGCCAGTTCAGAAGACGATCGTGCGGGCGCCGTCGAGGAGAACGCGGTCGTCGAGGTGGGCCTTGACCGCGCGGGAGAGGACGAGGCGCTCGACGTCCCGGCCGATCCCCATCAGATCTTCGACCTCGTCGCGGTGACTGACCCTGGTCACGTCCTGGTCGATGATCGGACCGGCGTCGAGCTCCTCGGTGACGTAGTGGGCGGTGGCGCCGATCAGCTTGACGCCGCGCTCATGGGCGCGGGCATACGGGTCGGCGCCGACGAAGGCGGGCAGGAAGCTGTGGTGGATGTTGATCGCCGGCGCCCCCAGGCCGCGCAGGAAGTCGGCGGAGAGGATCTGCATATAGCGGGCGAGGACGAGCAGGTCGATGTCACCGCCGAGCAGCTCCAGCACCCGCGCCTCGGCCTTCTCCCGGTTGCCGTCGACCGGCACGTGGTGGTAGGGAAGGCCGAGCGACGTCACCTGGTCGGCGTGGTCGGGATGGTTGGAGACCACCGCGACGACCTCTGCGCTCAGCTCGCCGCTGCGCCAGCGCCAGAGCAGGTCGGAGAGGCAGTGGTCTTCGCGCGAGACCATGATCGCCAGTCGCTTGCGCTCAGCTGACTCGGCAAAGTGGTGCTCCATCTTCAGTGGCCGTGCGATCTCTGACTCGAAACGGCGATAGAGGTCCTCGCGCTCGGCCTCGGGGGCGGGATCGAAGGCCATTCGCATGAAGAAACGCCCCTCGCGGCTCGAGTGCTGGTCCGCATCGATGATGTTTCGCCCGGCATCGGCGAGGAAGCCGCTGACCGCGGCGATCAGGCCGGGCTGGTCCGGGCAGGCGAGGAGCAGGCGCGAGGTGGCTGGCTGACCGTCGATGCCGGGATCATTGCGGTTCGGAGCGACGCCACGCCGCGACGACCCTCCGTATCCGTGGTCGAGCTTTGCACTGCTATGCGGGTCAAAGCTCGACCACGGGCGCAGGATTCGCTTCAGCGCGGAACCCGCGGCGCCCGGGCTCGTGCGTGAGCTGGTGCGGATGCGCACGCGCTTGTGAGGTCTGTGCGGGCGATCACGTTGCCGGGTGCCGAATCCCGCAACGGTTCCGCGCTTGCTTACGAAACGCACATATTCCACTCGCATATTTCTGATTCCTGTCATCCTCATCGTCCTGGTCTTGCCGGCCGTAGCCTTGGCCGCGCCTGGTGGAGATAAGGAGACCGAGCGGATCGGACTCGCGCCCGCGCGGCCGGCTCTGGTGACGTTGGTCGGGCCGGTGCATAGCTTCCACCGGGCGATCCGCGTCGGCGTCCACCGCATCCGCGTGGCTCGCCACCGCCGTGTCGTCCGCGAACGGCAGGAAGCTTTCGCCGGCCTCCCGGGCGGCGTCTCCCAGGCGACCCTCGATGCGATCGGCGCCTGCGAGTCCGGCGGCGATCCCACCGCCGTCAGCTCCGACGGCACCTACCGTGGCAAGTACCAGTTCGACTACGGCACCTGGGAATCCGTCGGCGGCAGCGGCGACCCTGCCGCAGCCTCCGAGCAAGAGCAGGACTACAGGGCAGCCCTCCTCTACGCCCAGTCCGGTTCCAGCCCCTGGCCCATTTGCGGCTAGCTTCGCCAGAAAGGCCATCGGGCATCCCCTGCGAAAACCCGCATAGGGGCGGCCTGATGGGCGCTTGCCGGGAAGGGCTCCAATGTTTTCTCCGGGGATGCCCGATGGCCTTTCTACGATGAGCTTCAATGAATGAGGAGGCAGTCCCAGCGCCAGATCCGAAAGGGCCGAGTCGGAAGCCGCCGGAGGAGGCAATAGCCGAAGCCAAGGTGCGGGCGCCGACGCGAGGGAATCGGAAGCTGGAGCAGTTCTTGGAGGCGGTCAACGAGGACGAGCAGGTGCGGGCTTGGTGGTACATGGCGCAGGTCCACGCCGAACGGCTGGGGATGTCCGATCACTCCTGGGTGCACACCCAGATCGTCCTGAACATCGCCCTGCGACTGCTGCGGCTGCTGGTCAAGGCGGGGGTCGAGCCCGCCGTCGTGGCGGACCATGGAATGTTGGCGCGGGATGCCGAGGTGGTGGTGGCGGGGGGAGCGCTGCTGCACGACGTCGGGATGTCGATCCACCGCGCGGACCACGAGGCCTACAGCCTCTTCCTCGCCAACAACGCGTTGGAGCGCCTGCTGTCGGGCCCATACAAGGAGCCGAAGCGGACGATCGTCGCGGCGGAGATCCTGCACGCGATCATCGGCCACCGCCGCCGCGGTGAGCCCTACACGCTGGAGGCGGGGGTGGTGCGGGTCGCCGACGCGCTCGATATGGCTCGGGGGCGCACGCGGATTCCGATCGAGGCAGGCCAGGAGGGAATCCACTCGATTTCGGCCGCAGCCGTCGACGAGGTGCGGATCGAGGCGGGAGAGGAGCGACCGGTGCGGATCGAGATCGAGCTCAACAACTCCGCCGGGATCTTCCAGGTCGACGACCTGCTGGCGACCAAGATCCGCGGCACCCCGCTCGAGGGCCGTGTAGAAGTGGCCGCCAAGATCGAGGGCGAGACGGAGAAACGGCTGCTGAGCGGGTTCCGGCTGGACTAGCCGAGGCGCTCGAGGGTGTGCTTGCGCATTTCCTTGCGCTTCTCGAGCCGGCCCTGGATCAGCGAGAGGACGATGACCAGCGCGGCGAAGAAAATGATCACGCCGAAGCAGAAAAAGGTCACCGTCTTGTCCGTGGTCGGCCCCGCCAACCCCGTCCCGTTCTCAGCAAAGGCGGTTGGTGCGGCTACCAAAAGCATCATCAGCGCAGCGAAAAACACAGCAGCAAGACGGCGGGTGCGCGGGGGACTGATCACGCCAGGGAATCTATCGCAAGGGCCGACACCCGGCCCTTCTCTTCAGAATCCGCTTAGCCGCTCCCATAGGATGCCGCGCCAATGTCCGAGCTAGAGGCCCTGCTGCTGGGGATCGTCCAGGGGCTGACCGAGTTCCTGCCGATCTCCTCCTCGGGCCACCTGATCCTCGTCCCGTGGTTGCAGGACTACACGTTCCTGATCGACCACCCGCACTTCAACAAGACCTTCGATGTCGCCCTGCACGCGGGGACCCTGGTCGCCGCGATCGTCTACTTTCGCCATGAGGTCGTGCAGCTCATCCGCAGCTTCCTGGCGGCCGCCCGGGTACGGGCGATCGAGAGTCCCGACCAGCGGCTCGCGGTGGCGATCGCGGTCGGCACGATCCCGGCGGTGATCGCCGGTGGCGTCGCCGCCAACTTCATCGAAGACCACCTCGGCGAGCCCTGGATGATCGCGATCCAGCTGATTCTCTTCGGCGCCCTGCTGCTGTGGGCCGACCGTCTGCCACAACGCAAGAAGCTGGAGGAGTCGACCGTCAAGGACGGTCTCTATATCGGCCTGGCCCAGGTGCTGGCGCTCGCCCCCGGCACCTCGCGCTCCGGGATCACCATCACCGCCGCCCGCTACCTCGGGCTCGACCGCGATGCCGCCGCCCGCTTCTCCTTCCTACTGCTGATTCCGATCGTCGCCGGTGCCACCGTCTTCAAGGCGGCGAGCGCGATCCATGAAGGCCTGCCGAGCGGCGTCGCTGGCCCGATGATCGTCGGCACCCTCGCGGCGGCGATCTCCGGCTACCTCGCCATCGCCTTCCTGCTGCGCCTCCTGCGTACGTCCTCCTACGCACCGTTCGTCTACTACCGCTTCGTGGTGGGGGTGGCCGTCCTCCTGATCATCGCCACCGGCTTGCGTCCCGCAACTTTCTAGGAATGAAGTCTTGTGTCCCCCCAGGGGATACAGAGCTTCATCTGGCCAGAAAGAGCAAGCGGCCCAGGGCAGGTGGGCCGCTTGCGACGAGAGAGGAGTCTCGTGAGGCTTGATCTTGCCGACGGGATGGGCGTGGTGGGTGAACATTCCGATAAAGGTTCGGGGCGTGCCCGCCGCTCGTTCCCGCAAATTACGGGTTTCGAGCTGTGAAAATCCTGTGAAAGCAGGCACTTCGTCGAGCGCCCCGCCGCCCATGGTGCATACAATCCAGCAGCCGGTGAACCAGCAGCAGACCATCAGGCTCGCGGTTATCG
>JASLJO010000322.1 GCA_030152505.1 Solirubrobacterales bacterium
TCCCGGAAGCCGAGACCGGGCGACCGTCTCCGTCACTCGGGCGATGACGGTAGTTCGTGCAGCGGACTCCTCCGGGGGTGATCACTGCCTGGGATCGTGTCATGTACTCGGCCCCGAGCGGATGAGCGAAGTAAATTCGAATTTGGCCATCGTGATCCGTGCTGGGCGGCTCGCCCTCCAGGGACAGATTTAGATCACGAGCATCTCCGGGGCCTATCACCAGCTCGCCCCCATACGCGGAGCGTTCGTGCAGAAGCTCGTCCCCATTTGCTCGAAGGCGTACGTCGCGGGCTATGGCCGGACCTTTGCCGATGTTCCATAGGCGAAGCCTGAGCGAGTAGACGTCGTCCACCGGTTCCCATCCCCACCACATGAGGTTGGGGTTCGTGGTGGCGTCCAGGTCGCGGATCTGCTCTGGATTCGGAATGGCGATGAGAAAGGGCATGTCCTGTATTTCGATTCCCTGCCGGGTCAGTTCGATGCTCTCGGTTGAGACCTCGACCTCGCGGCGGCTTTGCCAGGCGAGCCAGAGCGTTACCGCTGCCAGCCCGAGCGTCCCGGCGCCGACGATGGCATCGCCCAAAGAGAGCCTGCTGTCGAAATCGACCAGCTGGCCGACCGGAATCGTGATCGCGAACCAATCTCCGACCTGCGACACGCCACCCAGTTTGCCCTCGGAGCCGGATGATCGTCTGAGGTTCGATTCAGGCTCGCGCCGACGCTGCTGGTTAGGCTGCCGTCACTGTGGTCGAGAGTGCGAGCACCGGCGTCCCCGAGGAGGCGACGGGTAATCAACGGCTCGCGCTCCTGCTGGCGATGGCGATGTTCGTGCTCGTGGTCGACACGTCGCTGATGAACGTCTCGATTTCGGCGGTGGTCAAGGACCTCGATACGACGGTCAGTGGGGTCCAGTCGGCGATTGCGCTCGAGGCACTGGTGTCGGCCGCGTTCATCTTGATCGGCAGCAAGTTCGGGGACTTGTTCGGTCGCAAGCGTGCCTATGTGCTGGGCCTGCTCGGCTATGGGATCGGCGCGGTGGCGATGACCATCGCCCAGGACCTAACCGCGATCATCCTCTTCTGGGCGATCCTCGGTGGAATCGGTGCGTCGCTTCTCCTACCCTCCATGCAGTCGCTCATCCACGGCAACTTCGAGGGAGCCGCCCAGAGAAGGGTGTACGCGCAGGTCGGCGCCGCGGCCGCGATCGCCGCCGCGGTCGGGCCGCTCCTCGGTGGCTTCATCACCACCTACCTCTCCTGGCGAGTCGGCTTTCTGCTCGAGGCCGTCGTCATCGCCGTCGTCCTCATGGGCATCGGGCTCGTACGGGACGTTCCGTATACCGGGCCCCGTGGCGTCGACTTCGTTGGTGCCGGCCTCTCGGTCCTGGGCATGGGAGGCATCGTGCTCGGCATCCTGGTTTGGCAGGAGGGCGGCGAGTCGGTCGCCGCCCTGTTGGCGGTCGGCGCGATCTCTCTCGGGACGCTTGCCCATTGGCTTCTCAGGCGCGAGCGTCAGAAACGGCCGACGCTGCTCGACCCGAACTTGTTCAGGGCCAAGCCCTTCAGGCTGGGGGTCTCCCAGCAGATGCTCCAGCAGATCGCCCTCGGCGGCACGATGATCGCGCTGCCCGTCTACCTGCAGATGGTTCTGGAGTACGACGCACTGGAGGCCGGGCTTTCCATCGCCCCGCTTTCGCTCAGCATGTTCGGACTCTCGCTGCTCGCCGCGAGGCGGGCAGGAAGCCGGCGCCCGAGCACGATCATCCGGGTTGGGTTCGCGCTGCTCACGCTGGGACTGCTGGCGCTGATCCCGATCGTGCCGCAGGCGGATTCCGGCTGGGCTCTACTGGTCCCCCTCGTGATCGCGGGATCGGGATTGGGCCTGCTGGTCTCCCAACTCAACAACTACACGCTGTCGCCTATCTCCGAGGAGCGGATCAGTGAGGCGGCCGGGGTGAATTCGGCGTCGGGTTCGTTCGGACTGTCGTTCGGACTGGCCTTCGCCGGCGCCATCTTGTTGGCCACGCTCTCGATCACCTTCACCAACAAGGCGGAAGCCAGCCATGTACTGGCCCCGGCGGAGAAGCAGCAGGTCGCGGACGTGTTGGAGCACGATGCCGAGGTGATGAGCAACACGCAGCTCGAAGGCCTGCTCGCCGGCCGGCCCGAGGACGTCCGAGAAGAGATTGTCAGCATCAACACGGACGCCCGGCCACTCGCCCTTCAGGTGGCGTTGCTGGTGCCGCTCCTCGCCGGCCTCATGGGATTGATCAACTCGTTCCGCATGGTGCGGTTGCCCGATCCCGCGCCGCCGCCGGTCGCGGAAGAACGATGACCGGCGGCGAAGGATCGGGTGCGGTCTCGCCGACCGCCCACTACACCGGTGAGACCTGGGTCAGGAACGGCCTCTCCCATCCGGAGCTGGCGACCTGGCAGGGCCGCGCTTTTCACCGCGCGCTGGTCCTGCCGATCGCCGCCAGCAGGACGTTCGGCGGGCCGACGTTGGAGGGGCTGCTCGTCGCCCGCCATCGGATCATCGACTCGATCCTCGACGACCTGATCCAGAGCGGTGTGAGTCAGGTGGTCGAGGTGGCCTGCGGGATGTCGCCCCGGGGCTGGCGCTTCAGCGAGCGGTACGGGGAGCGCCTCACCTACGTGGAGGCCGACCTGCCGGCGATGGCACGGCGCAAGCGCGACGCGTTGGCGCGGATGGGATCGCTCAGCGAGCGCCACCGCGTCGCCGAGCTCGACGTCCTGCGCGAGGGTGGCCCGGGCAGC
>JASLJO010000236.1 GCA_030152505.1 Solirubrobacterales bacterium
CTCGACTGGGCGATCGTCGCCTTCACCATCGCCTTCGCCATGTGGGGCTACAGGCAGGGGCTGATCGTCGGTGTGCTCACGCTGATCGGCTTCGCCGCCGGTGCGCTGGCCGGCAGCCGTGGCGGACCGCTGCTGCTTAGCGCAGGCTCGAGCTCGCCCTACGCGCCGCTCTTCGCCGCGGTAGGAGCGCTGCTCGTCGGCGCGCTGGTTGCGGTGACGGTCGAGAGCCTCGCGCTCGGCCTGCGCGCGCGTCTTGTCCACAACCGAGCGCTGCGCCTCGCCGATGGCGCCGGTGGCGCGGCGCTGATCGCCGCCGTGGCCCTGGGGCTGATCTGGGTCTTCGGTGCGGTGGCGCTGCATGCCCCCGGCACGGCCCAGCTTCGCGGCGACGTGCAGCGCTCGCTGATCCTGCGCCGGTTGAACGACCTGATGCCGCCGTCCGGCCCCGTCCTCGACGCGCTCAACCGGGTCGACCCGGCGCCCTCCATCACCGGTCCGACCACGCCGCTCTCGCCGCCCGATCCGGCAATCGCCGCCGATGCCGACGTGCGCAGGGCGAGCCGCTCGGTCGTGCGAGTGCTGGGCACCGCCTGCGGGCTCGGCGTCGAGGGCTCGGGCTGGGTGGCGGCACCGGGGCTCGTCGTCACCAATGCCCACGTCGTCGCCGGTGAGGACGACACCACGGTGACGACGCTCGACGGCGCCTCGCTCGACGCCACGCCCGTCCGCTACGACCCTCCGAACGACCTCGCCCTGCTGCGGATAGACGCGCCGCTTGCCGCGCTGCGGATCGCCCCCGACCCACAGCCCGGAACCTCCGGCGCGGTCCTCGGCTATCCCGAAAACGGCCCCTACGCCGTCACCGCGGCCCGTCTCGGCGACACCAGCACCGTGATCAGCGAGGACTCCTACGGCAATGGTCCGATCCACCGCTCGATCGCCTTCCTGCGTGGCAGCGTGCGCAGCGGCAACTCCGGCGGCCCCCTCGTGGATGCGCACGGCCGTGTGATGGCCACCGTCTTTGCCGCCACCACCAACACCCCCTCGGGGGGCTTCGCCGTCCCGGATTCCATAGTCCGCCAAGCTCTCGACGACAGCTTGACTGCACCCGTCGATACGGGTGCCTGTACGGGTTGAGCTGAGAGGAGGGTCGGGTGGTGCCCGACCCCTTCCCCCACTACATTTCCCGCCAGTGAACGATCTGCCCATCGAGGTGGAGCGACGCCGCCGACTCGTCACCCGTGCCGCGCCGCTGGCCCTCATCGCCCTCGTCGCGTTCATCATCGGCGCCGCAACCGGCGCCCCCGGCTCAGCGACGAAGGAAGCGGCGCAGCGCTTCACCGAAGCCTGGGCGCACAGGGACTTCGCCGCGATGTACGGGGAGCTGAACGACGCCTCGCGCAGCTCGGTCGGCGAAGACGAGTTCGCCAAGGCGTACCGCGAGGCGGCGGAGGTGGCGACGCTGCGCTCGCTCGACCCCGGCTCCCCCGACGAGCCGGTCGACGGGGGCGAGGGCACGGTCGTGCCGGTGCCGATCGAAGCCGGCACGGTCGCCTTTGGTCAGGTGGTCGCCAACCTCGACGTGCCCTATGCCGACGGGGGCATCGACTGGAACCCGAGCCTCGTCTTCCCTGGCCTCGAACCCGGCGAGCACCTCGAAAACAGAATCGACCTCGCCCCTCGCGCGCCGATCCTCGCCCGCGACGGAACGGCGCTAGCCGAAGGCCCTGCCAGCGAACGCGAACGCCCGCTGGGCAGCGCCGCGATCGACATCACCGGCGAAATCGGCGAAGCCGAAGAAGAAGACCTGCCGGCCTTGGCCCGTCAGGGCTTCCCCGCCGGCACCCCGGTCGGCATCAACGGCCTCGAGCAGGCCTTCAACCGACGCCTCGCCGGCAAGCCCGGCGGCTCGCTTCTGGCGGTCGCCGACGAGGGCGGCTCGGCGCGGATCCTCGCCCAGGCCGAGCCGCGACCCGGCGCCCCGGTCAAGACGACGATCGAGCCGGCGCTTCAGGAAGCCGCTGTCTCCGGCCTCGCCGGTCGCGCCGGCGGCGTCGCCGTGCTCGACGCCCGCAACGGCGACGTGCGCGCCCTCGCCGGACAGGCCTTCTCGGCTCCGCAGCCGCCGGGCTCGACCTTCAAGACGATCACCACCACGGCCGCCCTGGAGAAGGGTGTCGTCTCACTCGACGACGAATTCGAACTCACCGACGGCGTCAACGTCGGCGGTCGTTTCATCAGCAACGCCAACGGCGAGGTATGCGGCGGCACCTTCCGCGAAGCCTTTGCCGAGTCCTGCAACGCGGACTTTGCCCCGCTGGGGCCGAAGATCGGCAACGACGACCTCGTCGCCACCGCGGAACGCTTCGGCTTCAACCACCCACCCACCCTCTACGCGCCGGACGTCCTCGCCGCCGTCGATCCACCCGAATCGACGATCCCCAAGGAAATCGGCGATGAACTCGACCTCGGGGTCAGCGCGATCGGCCAGGGCAAAGTGCTGGCCACCCCGTTGCAGATGGCGACCGTCGCGCAGACGATCGGCAATGACGGGGTGCGCGAGCCGACCGCGGTCGTCGCCAACCGCAAGCTGCGTCCCGAAGCGGAGTCCCAGCGGGTGATGTCGACGAAGATCGCCGACGAGCTGACCGAACTGATGATCGGCGTGGTCACGGAAGGCACCGGCTACGCCGCCGCGATCCCCGAGGCGCAGGTGGCCGGCAAGACCGGCACCGCCGAGCTGGGACCGAAGCCCGGCAGCGAGGGCGAAGAGGAACCGGAGCAGATCAAGGACGCCTGGTTCGCCGCCTTCGCCCCGGCCGAAAAGGCCCGTCTGGCGGTCGGCATCCTGCTGATCGAAGCCGAAGCGGCGGGAGGCGAAGTCGCCGCGCCGATCGCTGCCCAGGTCCTCTCGGCCGGCCTATAGACGACCGTGGTCGAGCTTTCAACCGATATGCGATTCAAACCTCTACCACGCTCAAGCGGGAAGCTTGAAGTGGATCAGAGGTCGAGGGTGACCTTGGCCGGGCCTTCGGGACCCGGAATGGAGAGAGTCAGCGGGCGGTTCTCCGAGGCGGAGGCGGGCAGTTCGAAGAGGACGAGTGAGCCCTCGATCGGGCCCTCCTGCGGGGTCGAGTCGAGTACCGGGATCTGTTCCTGCGATTCGACGGCGCCACCGAAGGGCAACGCGTAGAGGCTTTCGCTGCGTATCGCATGGAAGGTCTGGTTGCCGGCGTCGGTGATCGTGAAGGCGTCGGCCAACGTCTGCGGCTCTTCACTCTCGTTCTGGACTTCGAGGAAGACGCCGAAGTAGGCGTGCCCGGGGGCCGGTTCGGGCTGGCCAACCAGGTAGGCGGAGTCCTCGTTGTCGTGCGGGTTGAGGTAGCGGGAGAAGATCACGTTGTACTGCAGCTCGCCGAGCTTCACCGGCTCGCCCTCGACGACGTCCTTGGAGTCGCTCGAGTAACCGCAGGCGGAAAGCGCAAAGGCGGGGGCGACCAGTAGCAGCAGCGCGAGCAGCGGCGACAGGGCGTTTCGGCGGTGGCGGGCCATCGGCGGCGGGGAGTCTATAAAGGCACTCGGCAGCTCGTCCTACGGGATGCCGGTGGCGTGCGGGTTGCCGCCCGCCACCGCAACGGCGGGCGGGGGGGCCTTGCCGCTCTCGAGCCGGTCGCGCAGCCGTCGTAGCGCCTCGCGCCAACCGCGCTGTGCGGCACCGTTGCTGCCGGAGAGCGCCTCGACGGCGCGGTCGAGCGGGTTCGACGGCTCAGTCCAAAAGGAGACGCGAACCATGGTCAACGAACCGACCCCCGGGGTGAGCTCCCAGACGGTCGTCGTCGGAATGCGGTTGCCGCGGCCGCCGCCACCACGCTCGACCAGCTTGTGAGGCGGCTCCAGTTCGACGATCGCGGTGTCCATCCAGACCGAGCGCAGGGGCGAGCCGGTGCGGAAGCGGGCGCCGGCGCCGATGCCGCTGGACTCGATCCGGGTCAGGTGGAAACCGTGAAGGAACCCGTCGGTGAAGGACGGGCGGTGCGCCAGGTCCGCGATCACCGTGAAAATACGCTCGCGTGGGGCGTCGATCTCGATCTCTGCACTGACGGGGCCCATGGGAGGGCGCGATTCTAAGCGCAGTCACCGGCACGACGCCGTCGCCGACACGAGGTTTAAGGCACCCGGAATTGGGTAGCCGCTGCGGCGAGACCCGGATGCCCTCGTAGCCGCTGCGGCAAAATCCGGATGCCCCCTCTTATACGGCGAGATAGGATCGATCGACGAAACGCACCGGAAAGGAGCAGTCATTTCCGCCAGTCTCACCCCCATCCCCGCTTCCGACAGCCATACGGCCGGGACATTTCCCGGGCCGGGTACCTATTTCTGCGTCGAGTGCGGCTCCCAGCTTGCCCTGCACGAGGATGACGAGCTGCCCCGCTGCCCCGGCTGCGGTGCCTCCAGCTTCCAGCTCGATTCGATCTTCGAGCAGATGCAGGAGCACGGCGGCGCCACAGCCGAGTTCGAGATCGCGGCCGAGGCGCCACCCGCCGGCCGGCTGGAGGAGCTGCAGGCGAAGCTCACGCCGGGCAGCCGCCACCTGGTCTGCCGTGACGAGGACGGCGGGGTGCTCGACTTCGAGATCGGCGAGGGCTGGACCCGAATCGGCCGCAGCGTCACAGCCGACATCCGCCTCGATGACCCCAGCGTCTCCCGCCGCCATGCCCTTGTCGTTTCCGAAGCAGGCGAGCCGCTGCGCGTGCTCGATGACCGCAGCCTCAACGGCGTCTTCCTCAACGGCGACCTGGTCGAGTGGGGCAGACTCGCCGACGGCGACGAGCTGTCGATCGGCCGCTATCGCCTCTTCGTGCTCGAGGGCTGAGCGGAGCTTTCTGCGCAAATTCCGGCCTACGGCGCCCGTAGAGTGGCCCGATGGACTCCTCCCATGATCCATCGGTAGCAGCCGACCAGGCTCGCCAGCGCCTGCACGAAGAGATCGAGCGCGTGCGCTCCGGCGTGGAGGAGATGCTCGCCGAGCAGGGCAGCGAGGACACCAAACTCCGCCGCGAGCTGGACGCGATCCGCGACGAGACCCAGCGGGAGACTCGCCGTTACGTCAAGAAACGCGTCGGCAAGCTAGAGAAGCGCCTCGACAAGCGTGTTGGCAAGCTCGAACGCCGCATCGACCAGGTGGAGCAGGACCGGCAATACGCCGAGTGGCGCATCCACACGAACAACGAGGCGATGCTGGACGGCCTCCTCAAAGAGGTCCGAGCCATCGCGGACCTCCTCACCCGGACCCGCTAGCAGCGCCTACTCGGTTGAGATCGACGGGTCCGCCTGGACCTTGTGCGGTACGACCATGAGGAAGTTCTCAGGGGCGTCAGCCGCCAGCGACCCGACCCGCTCCGCCTCCTCGTCCTGGCCGGTGGCGCGCAGCTCGCCGGCATAGTGGGAGAGCAGGTCTTCGATGTCCAGCCGGCCCTCGGAGTCGAGCTCCTTGAGCTCGACTTTGGCGCCCTCGCCCAGGCGGGCTTCGATCGCCGCCCGATCGATGCCGAAAGCGTTGTGACGGACGTAGACGCGGCCGCCGGTCATCCCGGCGCAGGCCCATGGCCCGAGGTCGCCGAGCACGATCGCCCGGCCTGAGGTCATGTACTCGAAGGCGAAGCCCTTGGCATTGGCGCGGTCGACGATGCAGCCCCGGCTGTCGTCGATCTCCTCCTCCGGCTCACCGGCGAGGACGACGTCGGCGCCGGAGAGGCGGATGCAGAAGCGCGAGTCGGCCGAGCCCTGGACGAAGAGACGGCCGCGCTGGGCACCGTAGGCGAAGGACTTGCCGACCGAGCCATTGAGCCGCTTGCCCTTCGCCCCCTTTCCCTTCAACACCGACACCGTGCCGCCCAGCATCGCCTTACCGACGCCGTCCTGGGCACCGCCCTCGACTCGGATGGAGACTCCATATGCATTGAAGGCGCCGAAGCCCTGGCCGGCGACAGAGCCGCCGTTGAACTCGAGGTCGGCGAGCACGTCGTCGTTGGACTCCGGGCCGCCGTCGAAGATGCGCGAACGGGCGATCGCGCCGGCGAGCTCGGTGCCGAGGACGCGGTCGTTGGCATCGGTCGCACGCGGGAAACGGCTGGTGACCGTGCCGCCCGAGCAGACTTCGCCGGCCAGAGCGCCGATCTGGGCCGAGGCCTGCTTGGCCTCCATGCGAATCGGCCGGGCGGCGACGAGGCCCGCCTCGGCCCGCTCCTCAGCGATCCCCTCCGCCACCGGCAGGTCGAGCGGCTCGAGGTCGAGGAACTCCTCCAGCGGCGTGATCAGCGGCGCCAGGTCGATCTGGTCGTGGTGGGAGACCTGCTCGAGCAGGTCATAGCGACCGACCAGGTCCTGGGCGCGGTCGTAGCCGAGCGAAGCGACGACCTGCTTGACCTCCTCTCCCATCGCCTGAAAGAAACGGGCGCAGCTCTCGGCGGCCACATCGACCTCCTGCGGGGTGAACTTCTTCAGGCCGTGGTCCTGGGCCTGCTCGACCGTCTCGATCTGGGTGGCGATGCCGACGTGGCAGGTATCGAGCTGGCAGCCGCGGCAGATCGTGCAGCCGAGGCTGACCATCGCCAGGGTCCCGAAGCCGATGCGGTTGGCACCGAGGCAGTGCAGCTTGACGACGTCGTAGCCGGTGCGGTAACCGCCGTCGGCCCAGATCTCGACCCGGTTGCGCAGGCCCGCCTCCATCAACGCCCGGTGCACGGCACGGGTGCCGATGTCAGAGGGCAAGCCGACGTGGCGCAGCGCGTGCTGACGGGCGGCGCCGGTGCCGCCCTCGAAGCCCGAGAGGGTGATGATGTCGGCCCCCGCCTTGGCGATGCCGAGGCCAATCGTGCCGATGTTCGGCACCACCGGCACCTTGACCGAGACGCGCACGTCGGGGTTGACCGTCTTCAGCTCGTCGATCAGCTCGGCCAGATCCTCGATCGAGTAGAGGTCGTGGTTGTTGGAGGGCGAGATCAGGTCGGTGCCGGGGGCGGCGTTACGCGCGGCGGCGACCTTCTCGGAGACCTTCTTGCCGGGCAGGTGGCCACCCTCGCCGGGCTTCGCGCCCTGGCCTATCTTGATCTCGGCGACGTAGGACGAGTTGATCATCTCCGCCGAGACGCCAAAGCGACCCGAGGCGACCTGCTGGCCACGCCACTTGCGGTAGTGGCCGTACATGTCGCGGATCTCACCACCCTCGCCGTTGACGCAGAGGACGTTGATCGACTTCGCCGCCTCGGCGTAGGCGCGGAAGGCCGGCTCGGACTGCGAGCCGAAGCTCATCGAGGAGATCACCACCGGGTAGTCGTGGTGACCGACGCCCGCGTCGACCACCGATGCGTCGGGAAGGGGCTCCCTATCGCCCACGAGGCCCATGATGTGCCGCATCGAGATCGGGCTCTGGGCCTCCAGGTCGCGCACCTTCTCGCTGTATTCGGCGTAGTCGCCAGAGCCATTGGCGGTGGCGATCGCCGCCTTGTAGACCTTGGGATAGAAGCGGAAGGTCTTGGCCGGTTTGGCGTCCTCGTCGCCGCCCAGGATTCGCGCCCGCTCGTTGGCGCTCTCGTCGAGCCCGGCGAAGCCGATGCCGCCCTTCTCCGAGGCGGCAAAGGCCTCGGTCTGGAAGATCTCGGCCAGCTCGGGCCGTACGCCGATCGAGGAGAACTGGCGGGCGTAGCCGCGCACCTCGTGGATGCCGATCGTCGAGATCACTTTCTCGATGCCCTTGGCCAGCGCGGCGCAGAGGTTGCCGATGTCGGTCTCGTAGTCCTCGACGCAGATCACCTCGACCATCGTGTAGGGGCAGACGCCGTTGGCGCCGAGGCCGAGGGCGAGCATCGTGTCGTGGACGTTGCGGATCGCCGCCGAGCGCAGGACGATGCCGCAGCGCCGACGCAGATTGTCCTCGCCGGGCTCGACCCGGAACTGCTTCAGCGCCTGGTCGACGGCGGAGGTGGCGAGATGGGGATCGAGGAAGCGCCGCTCGGCGTCATAGACGGTGCGGTCGGTCAGCACCAACAGCTCGGCGCCGTTGCGGACCTTCTTCACCGCCTCCTGCTTGATCCGCTCGATCGCGCCCTGGGTGGTCTCCGACTCGAGCAGCGAGATGTCAACCGCGCCGGCGCGGCCGCGGAACTCCTCCCAGAGGTCCTCCAGCAGGTAGGTCTGGTGCTCGCGCGCGATCTGGCGGTAGGTCTTGTCGGAGAGCGGTGCCAGCCCATGGTGACCGCCGAGGATCACCGGGAACGAGGTCTCGACCGTGGCGGTGTCCTCGCCGGCGGCGCCGATCGAGGGGCGGCGGCCGAAGACCGAGCGGGTCGAGAAGTGCTCCATCTCCCGCTCGCGGTCGATTGCCGGGTTGGTGACGACGGCGACCGTCTCCTTGAAGAAGTCGGCGAGGTTCTGGCGCTCGGGAGAGAGCGCCGCCAGCGGACCGTCGTAGCCGAGCGAGCCGACCGGCTCGGCCCCGTTGGAGGCCATCTGCTGGACCAGTTTGACGTCGTCGCGCTGCCAGCCGAAGCCAGCGAGGATGCGGTCCGCGACCTTGACCGGCTCCGCTGGGCCGGCATCGGAGTAGCCGGGCACGTCACCGCCCTCGAGCGGGCCACCGGTCTCCAGGGCACGGTCGTAGGGCCCGGCCGCCTCGGTGCCGTTGCGGTTCAACCAGCGGTCGCGGACCATGCGCAGCATCTCGTGGTGGGCGTGCAAGGTCGAGCGCTTCGCCCCTCTGTCGATCGAGACCATCGCCTTCTCGCCCGGGGCGAGCGGTTTCGGCTCGGAGACCATCTCGCTGACGGAGACCACGCCGGGCTCGGAGCTGAAGACGAAGTCCTCGCCGGTCTCCACCTGCCAGAGCGGGCGCAGGCCGAGCGCGTCGGCGGAGAAGACGCACTCATCGCCGTGACGGGCGATCAGCGCCACCGGCCCCTGGGCGAACGGCCCCATCGCCTGGCGCAGGTACATGTAGAAGGGGTGTAGATCGTCGGACAGCGAGCGGATCTCGTTGACGATCGGCGGCACGATCATCTCCATCGCCTCGGCGAGGCTGAGTCCGTCGCGGTTGACCAGGGTGGCGATCGTGCGGTTGAGGTCCTGGGAGTCAGACGAACCCGGTCGGATCGGCACCCCGAGCATGCGCGCCTCCTGGCGCAGCTGGGCGATCGTGTTGATCTCACCGTTGTGGCCGAGCACCGAGAAGGGCTGCACGCGCTTGAAGGAGGGCCAGGTGTTGGTCGAGTAGCGGTTGTGGCCGAAGGCGCCGATCGTCTCGAAGCGCTCGTCGCGCAGGTCGGGGTAGTACTCGCCGAGGACGTTCGGCGAGCCCATCACCTTGTAGACGCAGATCGTCGCCGAGATCGAGGGGATGTGGACGTCGAGCTCGCGCTCGAGCTCGATCAACAGGTCGAAGAGGACGCGGTCGCGGTGGGAGGCGTCGGCGACGAGGCCGCCGATCTGCCAGAAGTGGGGCTCCTCCTCGCGCGCGGTTGGGCCCAGCGCGGAGGAATCGACCGCGCCGATGCGCTCGGCGAGGATGCGGAAGCCGCCCCGGCCGAGCAGCTCGCGGGCGTCGTGCTGGACCTTCTCCAGGTCCTGCGAGCGCTCGATGAAGACGTGGGCGACGGCGAAGGCATCGTCGAGAGTGAGCGAGGGGTCGTGACCCCCGGCGCGGACCTCCTCGGCCCAGATCTTGCGTGGGATGTCGACCAGGAGACCGCAGCCGTCGCCCTCGCCGTCGACGTTGCCGGCGCGGTGGAGCATCTTCTGCAGCGCCGGGATCGCGCGCTGCACCGGTTCATGGCTCGGCGTCGCGTCCTTGCGTACCGAGGCATAGATCGCACAGGCATCCTTGTCCTCGACGCTCGGGGGCGAGACCAGCGGCCGGTAGGCGCGCTCTGGCGAGTAGCGGACCGGCGCGCCCTCGCCGTGAAGCTCACGGGACTGGTTATCCGACAAGTTGACCTCCCGGTTTCCGCGCCTTCTCCGAGCGGGCGCGCGACGGGTTGACAGGTGGTCGGATTATAGGGACGGGAGGCCGCTCCGCCTAGGCACTGGCTGAACGAATCTTCATTTGTGCCCGCATGGCGCGCATAGATGCAAATTCGTGCTAGGCCCAGGACATCGGCTCGTAGCCGCCGCCCGGGTCGACGCCGATCAGGAGGGCGGTCACGGGGGCGTCGGAGCGGTTGAGGATCGTGCGGCTGGCGGGCGGCTCGATCGAGACGAAGGTACCCGCCGGCGCCGGATGTTCCTCTCCTTCGAGCCGCATCACGGCGTCGCCCTCGAGCACGATGTAAAGCTCGACCTGGCCGCTCTCGGCCTCGTCGTGCTCGGGGATCCCCCCGCCTGGCCCGATCTCGACCAGGTTGAAGCCGAAGCATGAGGTGCCGAGCGCTTTGCGGGCGAGCTTCCAGGTCGCCTCGCCCGAGCCCTCCATCGCCTCGAACTCGTCGCGGTGCTTGATCGTGTAGTTGCCGGCCATGTGGACCTCCTTTGGCTTAGCCGCCCCAGCTCGCTTCGAATGCGTTCCTGGCGAGAATCTTCTGCTTGCCGCCACCGTAGGGAACGGTGGCCACGTCATTGCCCGGTCCGGGTTCGAAGCCCCGGGTCTGGCCGAGCACGAGCTTGCCGTCCGGCGAAAGGGCCCAGCCGAGGAAGCCCTGCTCGGTCGCCTTGACCAACGGTCGCTGGGCTCCGGTCCGCGGGTTGACGGTGACCGCGTAGGTCGTGTCCTGACCCTCGAACTCGGCGAGCAGGCGCCTGCCGTTCGCCGACCAGGCCGTCGGGTAGAGACCCTGCAGGAGGGGGTCGACATTGGTGTGCGTCAGGCGCCGCACCTGACCGCCCCCTTCGTTCATCAGGTAGAGCTCGTTCTTGGGACCGTATCTGCGCTGCTTGGCGCCGAGCTGCTTGACGAAGACAATCTTGCCGTTCGGCCCCCAGACGGGGTTGGTCGAACGTTGGTCATGGGTGAGGGGCACCGGCGTGGAGACGCGAATCGGCTGGCCGACCGGAAGGTCGAAGCGGTAGACGTCGCTGCGCGGCGGGTACTTTTCGCTCCCAGAGCGGCCGTAGACGAGCGCCCCTCCCGCCGGGTCGAAGCTGACCCCGTTGAAGTAGCCGCGCGCGATCGTCGTCCGCGCCCCGGTCGTCGTATCGATCAGAGCCAGCCGCTTCTGCCCGAGTTCGGGGCCGAGCACGGCGACCACGGACTTCGAATCCGGGGACCAGGCAAAGACATACGGTTCGCGCCAACCGCTGACCAGGGTGCTGGCCGGCGCGCTGCCGTCGGCCGGCGCCAGGACCAGTTCCGGCTGGGCCTTCGCTCCCTGCCCCTGGTGCAGCAGGGCGACGATCTTCCCGTCGGGTGAGACGCGCGGATTGGAGCCCGCGATCAGCTTGTGCGCATGCGTACCGTTGTCGTTCGCCACCCAGACCTGCGGCTTGAGCGGATTGCGCACGAAGACGAGCGTCGCCCGAGCCATCGCCGGCGCCGCCGCAAGCGCGACCAGCAGCCCGGCAACCGCAACCCATCTCAGCCGAGAAGGCACCGACCGATCCTACTGCCCGATCAGGCCGCGATGTGGGAGGCGACCTGGAGCTCGACCACACGATCCGGCGCCGCAAGCGCCGCCTGTGCTGCCGCGCGAAGCGCGGCGCCGTCCAGGTCATATCGCTCGGCGGCTATATCCAGCAGATTCAGATGCTCGGCAGGCGTGAGCAACTCGATATCTACAAGAAGACCGCCGGAGAATCCAACCGTGCAGAAATCATCATCGACCTGTTCCTGGCGTTCGAAGAACTTGAAAGGCGTGAGTTCAATGTCGAGGGCGTCAGCCTCGCTGTCGTAGTCCGCTTTCATCGCCTTCTCCTCTCATGCATTGTGACGACCAAGTCGGGCTCATCAAGGGCGACAACCACACGCACGCGAGTGCCCTTGATCTCGCCAGTGTAGCGAGGCTTTCCGTATTCATCCGAGTCGACTTCCTCTGCGTGGGCAATCATCAATTCGACATCGGTGATTGTCGCCCCCAAGCGACGGAGATAGTTCTTGGCGTGACGTGACAACCGCACGCCCCTCTAAGGGCCTGGCGGCGAAAACTCTCCCCCGCCTACAGCTCGGGGACGTCGGCGCCCTGGGGGGTGAAGGGGATGCGGCGCACCTCGGCCCAGCCGCTGCAGCGACGCTCGAGCTCCTCGCTGACCTTGCCGGCGTCCTGCCAGGTGGTCCAGACGAGCACGGTCGGGCCGGCACCGGAGATCGTCGCGCCGAGGGCGCCGAGTTCGGGTGCCGCCTCGACCAGCTCCATCGAGCGCGGATAGAGGTCGCGCCGTCGCTCCTGGTGGATGTGGTCCGTGAGGCCGGCGGCGATCAGGCTGAGGTCGTCCCGGGAGAGGCCGAGGGTCAACCGCGCGGCGGAGAAGACGTTGCCGAGCGCATCGCCAAGCGGAACCTCCGCGGGGATCGCCTCGCGCGCCCGCTCGGTCGGCACCTCCTCGGCGGGGATGACGAGGACGCCCTCGAGCCCGTCGGGGGGCGCGAGGCGCGCGACCTCGGTCGCGCCCGCCGCGCGTGGGTCGCAGATGACGAAGCCGCCGAAGATCGCCGCGGCGACGTTGTCGGGGTGGCCCTCGAGGGCGGTGGCGTGGGCGAGCATTTCCTCCCGCGACAGGGCCAGCTCGTAGAGGTGGTCAGCGGCGACCAGGCCGGCGACGATCGCGGCGGCGCTGGAACCGAGCCCGCGACCGAGGGGGATCGCTTCGTTCAAGCGGAAGGCGATCCCGTCGGCGGGGTGCAGGGTCTCGAAAGCGCGCACGATCAGGTTGTCGCGGCCGGTGGGCACGTCCAGCGGACCCGGCTCGAAGGCGAACTCGCCGGTCTCCTCGACCTCCAGCTCGAGGAAGAGGTCGAGCGCAGCCGCCATCACGTCGTAGCCCGGCCCGAGGTTGGCCGAGGAGGCGGGAACGCGGACGAGTCGGCGCCGGGCGGTCAATCGAAAACAGCCCGCTCGACTGCGCTGAGGTCGTTCTCGCAGTTGACCACCGACGGGGCTTTGGAGAGCGCCGTGTCGGGGTCCTTGAGGCCGTGGCCGGTGAGCACGCAGACCACCGACTCGGGCGGCGGGGCGCCCTCGACCACCGGCAGGCCGTGGGCGAGCAGACCGGCGACCGAGGCGGCGGAGGCGGGCTCGCAGAAGACTCCCTCGCCGGCGGCAAGCCAGCGGTAGGCATCGAGGATCTGCTCGTCGGAGACGGCGGCGACGCGGCCGCGCGAGGCGGTGAAGGCGGCCATCGCCTCCTCCCAGCGCGCCGGGTTGCCGATCCGGATCGCAGAGGCGACGGTCTCGGGGCTGGCGACGGGCTCGCCGCGGACGAGCGGCGCCGCGCCCTCGGCCTGGAAGCCGTAGAGCAGCGGTGCGGCGCCGGCCTCCTGGAAGCCGCGCCAGTCGGCGGTGACGTTGCCGGCGTTGCCGACCGGGATCGCCAGCGCGCCGGGCGCTTCGCCCAGCTCCTCGACCACCTCGAACGCGGCCGTCTTCTGCCCTTCGATGCGGTGCGGATTGACCGAGTTGACGAGCTCGATCGGATGCTTGTCGGCGAGCTCGCGGACGATCCGCAGCGCATCGTCGAAATTGCCCCGCAGGGCGACGACACGGGCCCCGTGCATCAGCGCCTGGGCGAGCTTGCCGATCGCGATCTTGCCCTCGGGCACGATCACCGCGCCGCGCAGGCCGGCCCGCGCCGCGTACGCCGCCGCGCTCGCCGCGGTGTTGCCAGTCGAGGCGCAGATCACGGCCTCCGCTCCCCGCCCCTTCGCCCGCGAGACGGCGACGGTCATGCCGCGATCCTTGAAGCTGCCGGTCGGGTTGGCCCCCTCGAACTTGAGGTAGGTGGGCACCCCGAGCC
>JASLJO010000150.1 GCA_030152505.1 Solirubrobacterales bacterium
GAGGGGCGGTCGCGGGTCGAGGGTGTGGGGCAGGTGGACTGGGCGCGGACTGGGCCTGGGTTGCCTCAGCCAGATTAGGAAATCCCGGTAGGGGTTCCACTTAACTTTTTTGAAGATTTGGCTTTAGCTGGCGCCCAGGGCAGTCGACAAAAAAGTACAAGACGTTCCACCCCTACCGGGATTTCCTAGGCCCAGGTAGTCGAGTCGAGGGTGGCCCCACCCTCGAACTTCTCTGAGCTTGAGAGGACATGCGCGGCCACTTCGTCGCAACCTGCCACCCACAACCGGGTGGAGGAGAGCTTGTCCAGGATGAATGCCAGGTTGTCCTCACCTAGCCAGGCGAGCAGGGGGAGGTGGAGGACTATCGACACGAAGCCGCCCTCCTGCTCTAGATCACCGATCTCCTTCTCGAGGTAGGCGATGAAGGTGGGCGGGTCGAGCGGGGCGGGGGAACCGGTCATCTGCTCACGGACCGGGCCCAGGCCGGGGAGCATGCAGGTTGCGTCTACGTGGCGCCACTGGAAGGGGACGAGGGCGATGCCGTCTGCGATGCCCGCGCCTTCGCCTGCGGGCGAGACATAGCGCAGGCCGGTCTCGCGCAAGACCGCTGTTCCGCCCTCTCCCAGCCGGCCGCCGGGTGGGCGCAGGCCGTTCATCTCTATCTCCAGATCGCTGAAGGCGGTGACGCCGCGCGCGAGGTTTTCCGCCTGCTCTGCGGCGCTCAGCTCGCCCCACGTCTCGTGGCGCCAGGCGTGGTAGGCGACCTCGTGTCCGGCCGCGTCGATCGCGCGCAGGGCCTCCGGCGCGAGCTCTGCGTTGACGCCCTCGGCGAAGAAGGTCGTCCGTAGGTCACGCTCGGCGAGCCGCTCCAACAGCGCCGGCAGCGCCCGCGTGGCACTCGTCGCGTCGTCGACGCCGAGGTTGTCGAAGCTGAGGCAGAGTGCGCCGCGGGCGCCGCCCGGCCACACCGACACGCGGCTCAGTCCTCCAGCAGCGCCGCGCTCCAGCGCTCGGGTTCGCGCTTCGCCTGCGCGCGCGCCCAGCGGAAATGGTGGTCGGCCGAGGCGAGCAGGATCGGGAAGTTGAGCAGGCCGGCGAGGGCGAAGCGGCGCGAGCCGTGCCCCGTCTCAGTCGCAAGGCTGAGTGCACTGGCGATTCCCCATGCCCAGAGGACGGCGTTGTATGCGGGGAGCTGGTCCTCGCGCAGGCCCTCGGCTTCGTCGAGCATCGGTAGACCGTTGTGCGACGACCATGGCCAGGCCTTGAAGTGGACGGCCACGCCGGCCACGCCGATGCCGGCGTTGAATGCGGAGAGGCGCTCGGCCCAACCGCCGCCGCGCGCCGCGGCGAGCAGCCCGAGCGGGATCAGCCCGCCCCAGAGCGCGTAGGCGCCGCGCCGCCCGAGCTGCGGCTCGAAGACGAGCCCGACGCCGGCCCGCGTCTCAAAGGCGTTGTGGGCGAAGAGCCCGAGGGTCGAGAGGGCGGCAAAAGGGCGTCGCAGTCGCATCGACGAGCAGGGTAACCACTCCAACTAGAATCGCCGAACTGCCCGGATCGTCGATCCGGGCGTTCTGCCTGCCATGTCGCTACGCCCCTTACTCGAGATCGCGTCGGAGAACGAGCGCCTGCACGCGCTTGCCGGCGACGTGCGCGAGGCGCGCGCCGGGACGCCGGTGGAGATCGGCGCCTCGGCGACCCTGCGACCGCTGCTGCTGGCGACCCTGCTGGACGACGATCGCGGTCTCGCCGGCCGTCCGGTCCTGCTGGTCAGCGCCGACGATCGCTCCGCCCGCGACCTCGCTGCCGATCTGCGCGCCTACCTCGCGCCGCGGCGAGTCCGCTTCTACCCCTCGCGCGGCACCGGCTACGCCTCGCACGTCACCCCGCCACCGCACCTGGTCGGCCTGCGGATCGATGCCCTCGACGCGCTGCGGGAGAGTGACGACGCGGTCGTGGTCGCCGGGGCCACGGCGCTCGCCGAGGCGGTGCCCGACGCTTCGCTGCGTCCCGCCGGCTTCGCCCTCGAGCGCGGCGGCGAGGTCGAGTTGACCCCAGCCGCCCGGCAGCTCGTCGCCGCCGGCTACCAGCGCGTCGAGCAGGTCACCGAGCGCGGCCAGTTCGCCGTCCGCGGCGGCATTCTCGACGTCTACCCGGCAACCGAGGAGCGGGCCGTGCGAATCGAGCTCTTCGGCGACGAGATCGAGTCGATGCGCTGGTTCTCGACCTTCACCCAGCGCTCGCTGGGAGATGCCGAGCGGGTCGAGCTGGCGCCCGCCGCCGAGCTCGACGCCGAGCACCGCGAAATGGCCGAGCTGGCGGCGATGGAGGCCGCCGAGGAGGGGAAGGAGACGCCGAGCGCCGCCGATGCCCTGCCGCTGGAGCACTTCGGGCCGCCGCTCGACCTCGTCCCGGAGGAGACCGCGGTGATCCTCGCCGGCGCTGAGGAGATCGAGCCGGCCCTGCGCGACCACTGGGAGGACGCGACCGCGGCGATGCACGCCGACGACGCCCGTCACCTATACGTCGAGGTGGCGGCGCCGCTTGCCGCCCGCGCCGTCCTCTCGGTTGGTGGGGCGGGCGAGGACGACGAGGCGGCCTTCCGTGCTTCGCGCGCCGAGTCGCCGGCCCGCAGCGTCAAGGAGGCCGAGGGCGAGCTGGAGAAGCTGGTCCGTTCCGGCTATCGCACGGTCGTCGCCTTCGACAGCCGTGGCGAGGCGGAGCGCTCGCGTTACGGTCTGGACCGCCTCGACGCGACGCTGCTCGACGACGGCCGCCTCTCACCCGATCCGGGGCTTGCCTTCGCCGAGGCCCGCCTGCGCGAGGGTTTCGTCAGCTCCGAGCTGCGGCTCGCCGTCTACCCCTTCCGCCGTCTCGTCCACCGGCGCCGCCGCGCCGAGGAGCGGGCGCCCGGCTCGGGCCGTGGCCGTCTCGCCTTCAGCGACCTGCGCGTCGGCGACCACGTCGTCCACGAGGACCACGGCGTCGCCCGCTTCGCCGGCTTCGAGACGCGCGAGGTGGGCGGCATCCACCGCGACTATCTCTATCTCGAATACAAGGGCGAGGATCGCGTCTACGTCCCCACTGACCAGCTGGCGAAGCTGAGCCGCTACGCCGGCGCGGGGGCTGAGCCGGCGCTCTCGGCGCTGAGCGGAAAGCGCTGGCAGAACATGAAGGCGCGCGCCCGCAAAGCGGCCGGTGCCCTCGCGGGCGAGTTGCTCAACCTCTACGCGGAGCGCCGCACCCGCAAAGGACACACTTTCCCGCCCGACGGCGAGTGGCAGATCGAGATGGAGAGCGCTTTCCCCTACCGTGAGACCGCCGACCAGCTGGAAGCGATCGAGGCGGTCAAGGGCGACATGGAATCCGGCCAGCCGATGGATCGTCTGGTCTGTGGCGACGTCGGCTTCGGCAAGACCGAGGTGGCGCTGCGCGCCGCGGTCAAGGCCGCTTCGGATGGCAAGCAGGTGATGATGATGGCGCCGACGACGATCCTCGCCCAGCAGCACTTCGGCACCTTCCGCGAGCGCCTCGCCGACCTGCCCTTCACCCTCGACTGGGTATCGCGCTTGCGCAAGCCGGCCGAGGCGAAGGAGGTGTTGAGGCGCTTTGAGGCGGGCGAGGTCGACGTACTCGTCGGCACCCACCGGCTGCTCTCGCGCGATGTGCGCGCCAAGGACCTGGGCCTCTTGATCCTCGACGAGGAGCAACGCTTCGGCGTAAAGCAGAAGGAGCTGCTGCGCCAGTTGAAGCTGAAGGTCGACGTCCTGGCGCTTTCGGCGACGCCGATCCCGCGCACGCTGCAGATGAGTCTCGCCGGCCTGCGTGACATCTCGACGATCGAGACGCCGCCCGAGGGTCGCCGCCCGGTCCGCACCTACGTCGGCCCCTATGACGAGGACCTGGTGCGAAAGGCGATCGAGCGCGAGCTCGAGCGCGGCGGCCAGGCCTTCTTCCTGCACAACCGGATCGAGAGCCTGCCCGAGGTCGCCGAGCAGATCCGCGGCCTGGCGCCGAAGGCGCGAGTGGTCGAAGCGCATGGGCAGATGGACGAGGCCCGGCTCGAGAAAACGATGATGAGCTTTCTGCGCGGCGAGGCCGACTGCCTGGTGACGACGACGATCATCGAGTCGGGCCTCGATATCCCCACCGCCAACACGCTGATCGTCGAGCGCGCCGACCAGCTCGGACTGGCCCAGGCCTACCAGATTCGCGGCCGGGTGGGGCGCTCACGCGAGCGCGCGTTCGCCTACCTGCTCTACCCCTCGGCCGAGGCGCTGACCGAGGAGGCGGCGGCGCGGCTCTCGACCCTCGCCG
>JASLJO010000157.1 GCA_030152505.1 Solirubrobacterales bacterium
CCTCGGTGTCCATCTTCCAGGCGGCGAACAGGGTGAGCAGGCGGGCCTGGTCGATTTCCATCCGCGAGGTGGCGATCGCCTCCTGGACGAACTGCTTGTCGGCCAGCGGCCCGCCGAAGGCGTGGCGCTCGTTGGCGCGGCGGCACATCATCTCGTGGGCCCGCTCCGCCGATCCGATCGCTCGCATGCAGTGGTGGATGCGCCCGGGGCCGAGCCGGTCCTGGGCGATCGCAAAGCCGGCCCCGCGCTCGCCGAGCAGGTTGGCGGCGGGGACGCGGCAGTCTTCGTAGCGAATCTCGCAGTGTCCGGGGCCGGCGGTGTGGCCCATCACCGGGATCGGCCGCACCAGGTCGAAGCCGGGGTTGTCGGTCGGCACGCAGATCATCGAGGCGCGCGCGTAGGGCGGCGCCTCGGGGTCGGTGACGACCATCGCGATCGCCAGGTCGGCACCGACCGCGCCGCTGGTGAACCACTTGTGGCCGTTGATCACCCACTCCTCGCCGTCGAGCTCGGCGGTTGCCTGCAGGAGGGTCGGATCGGAGCCGGAGACCTCCGGCTCGGTCATCGAGAAGCAGGAGCGGATGCGGCCCTCGAGCAGCGGCTCGAGCCAGCGATCGCGCTGCTCCTCGGTGCCGTGCTCGGCGAGGATCTCCATGTTGCCGGTGTCGGGCGCGGAGCAGTTGAAGGCCATCGGCGCAGCCGCCGGGCTGCGACCCATCTCCTCGCAGAGCAGGCCGTACTCCCAGTTGGTCAAGCCGGGGCCGAAGCGCTCGTCGGGCATGAAGAGGTTCCAGAGGCCCTCCGACTTGGCCTTCTCGCGTACCTCGACCAGGATCTTCGGGTAGGGGACGCCCGGCCCGACCTCGGCGTCGAGCGCTGCCATGATCTCCCGCTCCTGCGGGTAGATCTCGGCGTCGATGAAGTCGAGGATGCGCTCGCGCAGGGTCTCGACCTGGGGGCTTGGCTTGAAGTCCATGGCGGGAAAGCTAGCTCAGCGGCGGCTGTAGCGGGCGAAGAGCTCGCCCTCCTCCTCCAGCAGCCAGGCGAGCTTCAGAGGGACGACGTCGTCGAGCTCGCCCTCGAGGATGCGTGGCGGCACGCCACCCCCGCTCAGCTTTGGCGCAATCGTCAGGAAGAGCTCGTCGACCAGGCCGGCCGCCTGTAGTGAGCCGTGCAGCGTCGGCCCCCCCTCGCAGAGGAGGGCCCTGACGCCTTCCTCGCGCAACGTACGCAGCAGGGGCGGGAGATCGACCCGTCCCTCGGGCCCGCTTTTGACCACGACCAGCCGCCGGCCGATCTGGTCATAGCCCTCGACTCGTTTCGTGCCGTGGCCGATCATCACCGCGTCGAAGCGCTTGCGCAGGCCGACCAGCATCGCCGTGTCGATGCCCGATCCGATCGAACCGGAGCGGCCCTCTATCGTCGCCCGCCCGTCGACCGTGGCGGCGAAGTTCATCGCCACGAAGGGGCGGTTCTCGCCGGCGTGCTCGCCCGGCCGGTAGCCCTCGAGCTGCTCCTCGACCGAGGTTTCGCCGGGATCGGGGAGCAGCCGCCGCATCGGACGGAGCGTACCCGGGACCGCTCAGGAGTAGTCGTGCCAGCCGGCGAACTCGCGGCCGGCGAACTCCTGCAGCGCGGCGACGTCGGTGCCGAAGCGGCCGCGCAGGGTCTCGAAGAGGTCGTCGGGCAGCTCCGGCTTGGGGGCCGGTGGCTTCTCCGGGTCGTGGACGACCTTCTCGACGATCCAACGCAGTGACTCCGGAAGGCGGTCGAAATTGCGGTCGAAGGATCGCAGGCCCGGCAGTTTCACCAGCTTCTCCATCACCTGGTATTTGTCGCCCTGCTTGGCGCTCGACTTCTCCCACTCACGGTCGAACTGCTCCGAGGTGAAGCCCTCGTCGACGCGGGCGAAGCGGAACGCCTTGCGCATCGTCTCCTCGCGTTCTGACTGCAGCTCCTCCTGCGTGATCACCTCGATCTGCCCGCGGTCGAACAGCTCCAGGTAGGGCTGCAGCTGCATCCAGTACAGCGAGCGGTGGATATAGGAGGAGTCCGGCCCCGAGAGGGTCGGGACGAGCTCGCGGGTCTCATAGCCCGCTCCTGTCGCGTGCACCCAGTGCGAGAGGATCCGCTTGATCGGGTCGCGCACCATGTAGATCAGCTTGGCGTCGGGACAGTGCTCGCGGATCTTGTTTGGCACGTCGTGGAAGCGGGGCAGGTTCGTGTAGTGGGGGGAGGACTCGCCGCGCACCCGGAAGCGGTCGTCGAAGCGGCTCGCGTACCAGTCGAGGCCGAGGTCCCAGTTGAGCTCCTGGGCAAAGAAGTTGAGCTCCTTCGGCTTCGACATCTGGATCTGCGGGTGGAGGCCGAGGTAGTGGTGGATGCTCGTCGTGCCGCACTTCAGGCCCCCGACGATGATCAGGTTCGGCAGCTCGGCGTGGCGCTTGCGGCGGCGGCGGAAGCGGTTGCCGCGGTCGCCGGTGAAGCGCTCGCGGGCACGCGCGCACATCGCCTCGTCGGCGGGGTCGCGGGGGGCTGCGGGCCTGGCCTGAGTCGTCTCGGGCTCTGACACGAGCGGGCTAGTCTAGCTGCGATGCCACCCGCCGACTTCGCATCCAGCGCAGAAGCCTTCGCCAGGGCCGTGACGGCCTTCTTCGAGCATCTTTCGGACATCCATTGGACCCCGTTCGCCCTGGCTCTGGCTTGTCTTGCGGGGATGCAGCTCTCCCGCGCGTGGGCTTGGCGCAACGTCCTCCACGCCGCCTATCCAGGCGTCCGCATCTCCTTCCTGGAGCTGAGCGCCGCCTATCTGGCCGGGGCGGGGATCAACGCAATCCTCCCTGCCCACGCTGGCGACGTGACCAAAGTCTTCCTGGTCAAACGCCAGATCCCCGGCTCCTCCTACCCGGCGGTCACCTCCTCCTTCCTCGTCCAGACCGTCTTCGACACGACGATCGGCCTGCTCGTGCTGCTCTATGCGATCTCGCAGGGGCTGCTGCCGAAGCCGCCGCAGTTGCCCGACCTGCCCGCCTTCGAGCTCTCCTTCTGGGCCGAACATCCGCAGGTCTTCCTGATCACGCTGGGCGTGGTGCTTTTGGCGATCGCGATCGCGATCTACCTGCTGGCGCACCGGGTGCGGGCCTTCTGGCAGCGGGTCCGGCAGGGGGTCGCGATCCTCGCCACCCCGCGCCGTTACATGCGTGAGGTCGCGGCCTGGCAGGGCGTCGGCTGGCTCCTTCGCTTCGCCGCCTTTTGGTTCTTCCTCGAAGCGTTCAACATCGGCGGCTCGATCGGCAACGTGATGCTGGTGATGAGCGTGCAGGCGATTGCCAACGTCGTCCCCTTCACCCCGGGCGGCGCCGGCGCCCAGCAGGCGCTGCTGGTGGCGACGCTCTCCGGCCCCTCGCGCTCGGCCGTCCTCTCCTTCTCGGTTGGTACCCAGATAGCGATGGCCGCGTGGTCGGTCGTGCTCGGCTTCGCCGCGATCATGCTGGTGTTCCGCACCACCGACTGGCGGGGACTGATCAAGCAGGCCGAAGACGACCGGGACGAGGCACCCCGCCGGTCAGGAATTGGTCAGCTCGACCAGCCTGGATAGCGGCCGTCGATCTTCCAGCGCCATGGTGGCTCTTCACCGGGCGGGAAGTCGTACTGGTCGCGGCCGGGCAGCGTCTCCAGGGGGACGAGGTCCGGGTCGTCCTTCAGCAGCACGCGAACGTGGCTCGCCGCTTCGAGCTGCATTCGGCCGGCGCGGCGGACGATGCGTTCCCAGCCGAGCCCGGGGCGGTAGAGCCAGTAGGTGAGCTCGATCCAGCCGAGGCTGCGCCGGTCCTCGAGCTGGGTGAAGGCGGTGACGCGGCGGCCGGCGGTCGTCAGGTGGGGGCCGGCGGCGACCGCGCAGCTCTCGCGTCGGCAGCGGCGGAAGTCGACCGGCATGAGCGGCAGCCCGGAGGGTCCGCGGCGAGCGGCAGGTGCCGGTGCAAGGGCGCGGGCGAGGCGGGCCAGCGGCCAGCCATAGGCGGGCACCAGCGGATGATGGTGGCAGGGGCCGGGAGGGCGGGGCGCGCAGACCAGCCGTCGCGCGATCGTGCCGCCGAGGCTCTTGCGTGGGTCGATTTCGCCGCCGGCCTCAAGCGCCGCGATGGCGGCCAGCAGAAGCAGTGCGATCAGCGCCGCCAGCCCAGCCTGCTCGACGCTCGCCGTGCCTCTTTCGCTTCGCATGGCAACGACGCTAGGAGGCGCCGGCGCGCGGGTGGCGCGCGCAATGAAACGAGTTGGTGTCCTCTCTCGCCCGGTCTGCTTACATTCCCCCTGTGGAGGGCTTCAACCTCTTTGGCGACCCCGACGAGTTCCGCGCCCGTATGGAGGAGCTCAGCGAGCAGATGCAGTCCTCCCAGCGGGTCGCCTGGGCCGACAATGCGATCCGCCTCGCGGTCGAGCTGACCGTCGCCTCGATCGGCCAGATGGAGCTGTCAGGCTCGAGCGACGAGCAGGCGATGCAGGCGCGCGACGCCATCCGGGTGCTCTTCCCAGAGGCCGTGACGTTGGTCCGCGAGGCGCGCGAAGGATTGTCGTAGCGAAGCGAGCTAGAGGAGCTCGAAGCGAAGCGTGATCGCGCTGCCGCGGCCGGTGGCGGCCGCAATCAGCTCCAGGGGGACGGCGGCGAGCAGGGCGGGGACTGCGACGACGATCGATATAAGGGCGTCTAGGCGGCGCTGCCAGGGGCGTTCGGCCGGCACGGCCGCGCTGCGGCCGAGGGCGCCCAGGGCGACGTTGCGGCCGAAGGTGAAGCCGTTGAGGATCGTCTGCCACATCGTGGCGATCGCCTTGCCGGCAGACCAGCGGGCGGACCTGACGACCTGGTCGCGCGTGGCGATGAGGCGCCGCACGGCCTCCGGGGTGAAGAGATAACGGGCGTCGGCGTGCAGCCCGGCCCAGCCGGCGCCGCCGATCCAGGCTGAGAAGCCGGCTCGGTTGGCGATCGTCCCCACTCCGCCGTCCTCGATCCGATCGAGCTCGTGCAGCGCCTCATCGGTGTCGCCCGGACCCCCGACGACGCCCAGCCCACAGCTCTCACAACGCCGCACCGCGCCGCGGAGTCCAGCCCGCTGATCGATCCAGCCGAAGAGCGGCTCGCCACAGGCGGGGCAGGGGGGGTTGTCGGGTCCGGCGCCCGCCTCGAGCGGGACGACCGGGGTGCGCTGTGGCATCTGCACGCGCTGTAGCGTACGGGGCGTGAAGCTCAGCGAGATCATGACCGCCGGCGTCGTCACTGCCCCCCCGGAAGCGAGCGCGGTCTCGGTCGCCCGCCAGATGCGCGACAACCGCGTCGGTTCGGTTGTCATCGTCGACCCGGCCGGGACGCCCGTGGCGATGGTCACCGATCGCGATCTGGCCGTACGCGTCTTCGCCGGCGGAGTCGATCCGGAGGCAGCCGTCGGCGACCACGCCTCACGACCGCTGATCTGCGGCGAGCCGGAGATGGAGCTCGACGAGGCCGCGGCGTTGATGGTCCAGCACCGGGCCCGGCGCCTTCCCGTGGTCGACGATGGCAACCTCGTCGGCATCGTCACTCTCGACGACATCGCGGTGCGCACCGGCAACCTCGAGGTGGCGCAGCGGATGACCGCCGAGGTGATCGAGGGCGCCCTGCCCCAGTTCTACTTCCACGAGCGAGGCTGAGCGGAGCTTGAGCAGGGAGGCGACGCTTGCCTGGGAGAGGCGCTGGGCGCGGCCGGTGGCGGTGGCGACCCTGGTCTCGATCCTGCTGGTGATTGCGGCGATCGTCGTCGCCAGCCAGGGAGTGGGCGGCAGCAGCGGCGAATCGGAGCTGCTGCGCAACGTGCAGGCCCACCGCGGCGCCCAGATGCTCTCGAGCATCCTGCAGGCGCTCGGCGTCGGCCTGCTCGCGGCGCCTCTCTATTACCTCTTTCGCGCCGCCAAGGCGCGCAGCGAGCGGATGCGCGGGCAGCTGGTCGGCGTGGTCGTCGCCGCGCCGCTGTTCCTCGCCGTACTGGCGATTCTCAGCGGCCTCTCGACCCTGCACGCGGCGTCGGACTTCGTTACCAACGAAGTGCCTCATCTGACGGCCAAGGGCATCTCCCTCGGCAGCGACAAGGCGAACGAAGTCGCCAACGACACGATTTCGGCCGCGCCGCTGCGGCCACTGGCGGCCGGATTCGGCCTCGGCGGTCAGCTCGGCTTCCTCGTGGCGATGATCTACACCTCGCTGTACGCGATGCGGACCGGCCTGCTGACCCGCTTCTGGGGCTCGCTCGGCGTCGCCCTCGGCGCCGTCTCCTTCATCTTCTTCCAGTTCACCCTCCTCTGGTTCGTCTACCTGGCCCTCTTCCTCCTGGGCTGGATACCGGGAGACAAACCACCGGCGTGGGACAGTGGAGAAGCCGAGCCCTGGCCCAGCCCAGGAGAGAAAGCAGCTACCGATATGGGATCTGGCGACCCCGACGACCACGCCGACGACGGCCAGTCTGGGTAGGGCGGGAGCGTCTTGTCAAGCGGAGCCCCTACCCGTGCACCAACGCCGCGCAGGCGGGGGCCCACAAGGACTTTCACATCCACATGGACTTCGCCAACGGCCAGGTCAAGGACCTGACCGTCGGGCTGCCGCCCGGAATGGTCGGCGATCCGAACGCGACGCCCCTGTGCACGGTCGATCAACTCAATGCCGACAGCTGCCCGGCGAACACCAAGGTCGGCAGCGTGATCGCAAACGCCACGATCACCGTCCTGTTGCTGCCAGCGACACTCGATGTCAGCGGGGACCTCTACAACCTCACGCCGCAGCCCGGCGAGCCCGCCCGCTTCGGGATCGTCCTCCGACCCATCAAGGGCGATCTGTGCGCCCTGCTCCCACAGGCAGCTTGCGATCTGATCCCGAACATCCTGCCGCCGGTCGTCCTCCAGTCAGGCGTCCAGCTCAGGCCCGATTTCGGACTCAACACGATCATCAACGACATCCCTAATACGACCTCAGGTCTTGACACGACCATCAACTCACAGGACATCACCCTCTTCGGGATCGCTCCTGGGACCGGCAGGCCGTTCATGCGCAACCCGACCTCGTGTGGCACCAATACGACCACCTTCTCCGCGATCCCGCACTCGGGAACGGCCGCGAACGGAGCCGCAAGCTTCGACACGGTCGGCTGCGAGAACGAAGACTTCTCCCCGTCGTTCAGCGCCTTCGTCGGAGGGGCCAACGCCTCGATGAAGACGAGCGTCACGACCTCGATCGACCAGGACCTCGACGAGGCGGGACTCGTGCAGGCAAGGGTCGCCATCCCGCCGGATCTGAACCCTGACGTGCAGCTGCTCGGCAACCGCTGCTCGCCCGCTGACTTCGAGGCCAGTGTCTGCCCACTCAACACGATCATGGGGTCGGCGGTCGCGGCCTCCCCTCTGCTCAGCCAGCCGCTCGCCGGGAAGGTCGTCTTCGTCGACACGGGGGGCGTCCCCGACATCGGCCTCGATCTGCAGGGCCAGCTCCATCTGCTGCTGCGGGGCTCGCTCGGCCTCGACAAGGTGGTGGTCTTCGACGGGCTGCCCGACATCCCGATCGCCCACTTCGCGCTCACCTTCCCCTCCGCTCCGGGCCTGCTGATCGCGAGCCGCAACCTCTGCGTACCGCCCCCGCCGCTCTTCCACGCCGACTTCACCGGCTACAACGGGGCCAGCACCGCGGTCGACGCCTCGGCCACCGTCCAGGGGGCATGCGGACAGAACGCGGCGACGAAGTGCAAGAAGGCCAAGAGGAAGAAGCACAAGCGCCGGGCCGCCGAGGCCAAGAAGCACAAGAAGCACAAGAAGAAGTCCTGCAAGAAGAAGAAGCGCAAGAAGAAGCGCTGAGAGCTAGAGCCTCTTCCCCGAGGCGAAGAGGATGACGCCGGCGGCCAGAGCGACCGCTCCGGTCACCCAGAAGACGACGCCGCCCGACGCAACCGCCGCGGCGATCAGCGCGATGCCCACGACGACCAGAGGCAGGCCGAAGGAGATCGGCACGCTGATGTTGAGGCCGGGGCCGAAGTCCGGCGCCCTGCGCCTCGGGCTCTTCCCCTTGGAGGGGTAGACCTCCCGGCGGCCTTCGGGCAGCCGAGTCATGCGCCCCGCGCGGGCGCCGCGCTCGCGATCAGCTCCGCATAGACGTCGGCGGTGCGCTCCGCGACGTCACCCCAGTCGAAGAGGCGGAGGTGCTCGAAGGCCTCAGCGGTGAGGCGGCGGCAGAGCTTGGCGTCGTCCAGGACGCGAACGGTCATCTCCGCGAGGGAGACGGGATCGCGGGCGCGGAAGCGCAGCCCGACCTCGTCGTGGGGGACGACCTCGCGCAGCCCGCCGGTGTCGGCGACGATGCAGGGGCAGCTCGACGCCATCGCCTCCAGCGCGACCAGCCCGAAGGGCTCGTAGATCGAGGGGACCACGCAGACGTCGGCGATCCGGTAGAGGGAGTGCAGGACGTCGTCTCCGATCCAGCCGACGAACGTCCCGTGCTCCATCAGGCCGAGGTCCTCGGCCTGGCGGCGGAGCTCCTGCTCGTGCGTGCCTGAACCGGCCAC
>JASLJO010000088.1 GCA_030152505.1 Solirubrobacterales bacterium
CATCGCCCGAGTGACGGAGACGGTCGCCCGGTCTCGGCATCGGCCCCGGAAGCCGCGTAGCGGGCCATGATCGACCTGACGATCGTCGGCACCGCGGTGATCTCTGGTGGGCTCGCGCTGGCAGGGGTGGGCCTGCAAGCACGCACGAGCAGGCGTCAGATGGCCCTGGAAAAACACATGCAGGAGCACAACGAGAGTGAGCAACGGCGGCTGGAGCGCCGCAAGGTCTATGAGGCGGCAATCGACCTGCTGAGCGACTACAGCTGGGATTCCGCCGATCCCGACGCGCAGGCCGATGTGGTCGACCGTTTCACGAAGCCGTTCGTGCAGATGGTCAATCGCATGCGGATCTACGGCAGCCCGGAGAGCGTGGCGGCGGTCGACGAGATCCAACGTGGGTTCGCGCTGCTCAACGACGCTGCCGATGACCGGGCGATCGCCAACGCGTGGATAATCATCAACACGGGTATCGATCGCCTCTACGAAGCAGCCCGTACGGACGTCGGGCCCAGGCCCCAGGACGAATTGAAGAACGTCGATTTTCAGCCTGGGGCCGGCCCCAGGACCTAGGAAGAGTGAGATGACGAGAAAAAGCGGCTCGAAGGAGGGGAAGGGAGGAGACACTCCCTCTCAGCTGATCGACGCGAGGATCAAGGAGCTGGGCGATTGGCGGGGCGAGACGCTCACCCGGGTCCGGGCTCTCGTCAAGCAGGCCGACCCCGAGGTGGTCGAGGAGTGGAAATGGAGAGGGGTTCCGGTGTGGGAGCACGCCGGAATCATCTGCACCGGTGAGACGTACAAGAATGTCGTGAAGATGACCTTCGCCAAGGGCGCCTCGTTGGAGGACCCCTCGGGCCTCTTCAACTCCAGCCTCGAGGGCAACACCAGGCGTGCCATCGATCTCCATGAGGGCGACAGGATCGATGAAAAGGCACTGAAGGCGCTCATTCGCGCCGCCGTGGCACTGAACACGTCCTCGACCGGCTAGCCGGCGCGTGCTCGGCGACGATCTCAGGCTTCCGAACGCCGCGCATGAAACGCATCCGTGGGTGATCGCGCAGGTCGCGCCGGACTTCAAGTTGCTCGACGTCTGGCGGCTTCCGGCGCAAGGCCGGGCGGACGAGTTCCCCACCCTGGTCGAGCTCGTGACCTCTCTGGATCCGGCAAAGGGGGACTCGAGAGCCACTCGCGCGCTCTTTGCGCTGCGCTGGCGCCTGGGGGCATGGTTTGGCTGGGACGACGCCGCCACGACCACGCTTCCGGTCCCCGGCCGCACCGAGACGACGCTGAGCGCTCGCGTTCCAGACGATCTGCGAGACACCGTGACGCGGCCGGTTACGGTCGGCTCGGCGACGTTCGTGCCGATCTACCGGACTGACGACGAGTGGGCTGCCGAGATCTCGAATAGCACGGTGCACGCCGTGATGCACCTGGCATGGGTCGAGGAGGGCGCCGGTGTCCACCGCGGGCAGATGGGTGTCTACGTCAAGCCGCGCGGCAGGTTCGGGGCGGCGTACATGGCGCTGATCGGGCCCTTTCGACACCTCATCGTCTACCCGGCGCTGATGCGGCAGATCGCGCGCGCGTGGGACACCCGCCCCCGTGTGGACTCACCCGCCCGGTGAACGACCTCCGTGAGGACGCCATGGTCGTCCTCTACGACGGCGACTGTGGGTTCTGCAAGGTCATGCTGGCGGTGCTGCTGAGGTGGGATCGGGCGCACCACCTCGACGCCGTGCCGATTCAATCCACGCTGGCCGAGCAGCTCCTGCAGGACATGTCCAGCCAGGATCGCCTCAAATCGTGGCATCTCCTCGACGACGTCGGAACACTCCACTCGGGTGGTGCCGCGATACCCATGGTCTTCGCCACCCTGCCCCGCGGCGAGCTGCTCGCCCGCGTCGCGTCACGGTTCCCCCGCATCACGTCGCGTACGTACGAGTGGGTGGCGGGCCATCGTGTACTCCTCGGCCGATTGCTGGGAACGCGACCGCGCACCTGGGCCGCGCGAGTCATCGCTGAGACGTCAGCCCCGAGACGCTAGGACCGCTTCAACTCCCGGCACGGCCGAAGGCGCCAGGCCTCGAGAGCGTCTCCTCCAACGGCGGAACGGGGTGTGTTTGGAGTTTCCTCCAACCTATGATATAGATTTTCCGATTTCTCAAGATAATTTTACTGTACACCTATGAATGGAGGCAACAGATGGCAGCGAACCTTGCGTTCCGCTTTGACGACATCGCCGCCAACGGCAGCATCTCGGTCTTCCTCCACGGCTACGGAAACAAGGAAGCCGTCTCCTACAGTGGCGTGGTCTTCGCCGGCACCGGGGCCGGCGTACCCTTTCCGGCCGGCCGCGCCCAGATCACCAGCGACGGTGAGATCTACCGCCACGTCGATCAGACGGCGGCGCGAAAAGTGTACGTCCGCAATCTCGCCCCGTTCAACTCATGTCTGGTCGACATCCTGCAAATAACCGAGCGCTTCTAGGGAGGAGCAGAACATGGCACGAGTCAAGGCATTCATCTGGCACAGCGTCACCGGCGAGGTGATCGCGGTCGGACGACCGATGGGCGACACCAGGGCCATCCCCCTCCCCGGTGAGGACCAGGGCGTACTCGAGGCCGAGCTCGACAGCGAGAACCTGGCCGACCTCCGCAGCACCCACCTGGTCGACGTCGAGCGCGGTCAGCTCGTCCGTCAGGGCCAGGACCGGCCAAGCGCCGAGTGACACCTGCCCCGCTCGGCGAGCCGGCTTTCGACACCGTATGGATGTCGAGAGCCGGCTCGGCCGGCGGCGTGTCAACCGCCGAGCCCGCCGAGAAACGCGAAAGGGCTTGGGGGGCGCTCGGCGTAAGCGGCCTGCCAGGTGCCCTCGACGCTGACCTGGGCATCCGCTGGAGCCTCGTTGCGGATCCGCTCGGCGAGGGCCTTGGCACTGTCCTCATCTGAAGCGCCGACGAGCAGGTACCGCCAGCGATGGACCGTCGGCAGGCCCTCGCTCCTGAGCCGCTCGGACAAGCGGAGCGCATCGTGGCGGGAGGGGAGGTCGACCCGGACCTCGAATTCGGGATAGCCGTTCCCCTCGGCTTCGCGGCGCTCATCCGCCATCAGCTCGTCGCGCTCGGCCTTGACGGCGGCCTCGCTTTCGGGAAGCGGCTCGTCCGGGTCCTCCCAATCCTCGGCAACCGGATGCCAGCGCTTCAGCTCGACGTCGGCGCTCCACTCCTCGTGCTGCTCGTCAAGAGTGAGGATGAGCCGGCGCGCGCTTTCGGCCTGCTCCCTCGTGCCCGCGTAGAGAAAGACCCTCGCGTCGTTGCGGCTGACGATCACCCGATCGTGGAAGGCCTCGCTGAGATCGTGCTCGAGCTCACGCGCCTCGAGTCGCTCGACCAGCTCGGACAGATGCCCGGGATCGTGAAGGTCGACCTGAAGCCGCCAGTCATCGTTCATGCCGGCCCGACACAGTACGGTGTCCGCGTGAGACCGGAGCGCGCCCGAGAACTGCTCGCCGCGGAGCGAGGGGAGATCGAAAAGGAGATCGCAGCCGCCCAGCGCGGAGGACCGCTGGAGGGGAACGAGCGGATGGAGCCCGGCGACGAGGGCTCGGAGGACCTCTACCAGGACGAGTTCGACGCCGGCCGCCTCGACGACCTGCAGCAGCGACTCGCGGCCGTGGAACGGGCCGAAGAGCGCCTCGCGGCGGGGACCTACGGGCTCTCGGTCCGCAGCGGCGAACCGATTCCCGACGAGCGCCTCGAGGCCTCGCCGACCGCCGAGCTGACGGTCGAGGAGTCCGAACACGCAGCCTGAGATGCGGCGCTGAGCCGGACCTCGCTCAGAGCGAATCGACCAAGGCGACGGTGAAGCCGTCGTAGCCCTTGGCGCTGACCATCTGGATCGTCGTCGCGTCGACGCGTGGGTCGGCGGCGATCGCCTCGTGCAGGGCACGCTGTGCACGGGTGATCTCGTCGTCGCTGTCCGCTTCGGCCAGGGTGCCGCCGCGGACGACGTTGTCGACGACGATCAGGCTGCCGGGGCGGCAATTGTCCAGCGACCAGGCCAGGTACTCGGGGCTGTGGACCTTGTCGGCGTCGATGAAGACCAGGTCGAAGGGCCCGGCGCCCTCGGCGGCGAGCGCCGGCAAACTCTCCAGGGCCGGCCCGACGCGCACCTCGACCACCTCGCCCAGGCCGGCGCGGGCAATGCTCTCGCGCGCCACCGCGGCGTAGTCAGGGTCGGCCTCCAGGGTGATCAGGGTGCCGCCCTCGGACAGCGCCCGACCCAGCCAGATCGTGCTGTAGCCGGCGAGCGTGCCGAACTCGAGGATCGCCCTCGCCCCGATCGTCTTCGCCAACAGGTACAGCAGCTTTCCCTGCGGCGGCGAGACCTGGATCGCCGGCAACCCCGCCTCGGCGCCGGCGCTCAGCGCGGTGTCGAGCACCTCGTCATGCGGCGCCAGCAACCCGCCCACGTACTCGTCGACCGCCGTCCACTGGTCCTGTGCCATAGGGGGTGTGTATCAGGAGCGCCCGGCCCCGGCCCTACCCGGCGAGGCTCGCCGGGTAGCCTTTTCGCGTGCCCGGTCCGGCGCATCGCGTGCTCTCGGAGTCGCAGCTGGCGACGCTGGCGGAGCATGGCGAGGAACGGCGGGCCGAAGCCGGCGAGAAGCTGTTCGAGATCGGCGACGAGAGCTATCCCTTCATCGCCATCGTCGAAGGCGAGGCCGCGGTGATCGACGCCGCCGGGCGGGAGATCGTCCGCCACGGCGACTCCGGCTTCCTCGGCGAGATGAACCTGCTCTCCGGACAGACCGTCTTCCTCACCGCCGTCGCCACCGAGCCGATGCGCTACATCGCGGTCGAGCGCGAAGTGCTGCGCGGGCTGCTCTTCGAGGACGCCTCGCTCTCCGACCTGCTCCTCTCCGCCTTCGTCCAGCGCCGGGAGCTGCTGCAGCAGCGCCAGGGGATCGGCATCGAGATCGTCGGCCCGCGTGAGCAGGCCGACACCCGACGGCTGCTCGACTTCGCCAAGAGCCTGCGCCTGCCCAACGCCTGGGTCGACCCCGCCGAGGACGCCGAGGCGGCGGCACTGGTAGAGCGCGCCGGGCCGGACGCGTTGCCGCTGGTGCGGCTGCCGGGTGGCATCGAGCTGCGCCGGCCGAGCAACGGCGAGCTCTCGCGGGCACTCGGGATCGGGCTCGAGCTGCCGCGGCGAGAGGAGGTCGACCTGCTGGTCGTCGGCGGTGGGCCGGCCGGCCTCGGCGCCGCCGTCTATGGCGCCTCGGAGGGACTCGACACGCTGGTGATCGAGAGCACGGTCCTCGGGGGCCAGGCGGGCACCTCGCGGCGGATCGAGAACTACCTCGGCTTTCCCGCCGGCATCAGCGGCACCGAGCTGACCAGCCGGGCGATCGCCCAGGCGCGCAAGTTCCGTGCCCGCACGGCGACGCCCTATCGCGCCCGCACGCTGGAGCCCGGCAACGGCCGCCACACGGTCAAGCTCGACGAAGGCAACGAAATCTCGGCGCGCGCGGTGCTGCTCGCCACCGGCGCCGAATACCGCCGCCTGCCGGTCGACGACCTCGACGAATACGAGGGGATCAGCGTCTTCTACGCCGCCGGACCGCCCGAGGCGCAGCTCTGCGGCGCCCAGCGGGTCGGCGTGATCGGCGGCGGCAACTCGGCCGCGCAGGCGGCCGTCTGGCTCGCCCGCGGCGGCGCCCTCGTCACCCTCCTGCACCGCCGTACCGACCTCAGCGAGACGATGTCCCACTACCTGATCGAGGAGCTCGAGCGCTACGGCGTCGCCGTCCGCGACCGCAGCGAAGTGGCCGCCCTGCACGGCAAGGAGGGCCGACTCGACGCCGTCAGCCTCACCGACGGGGCGGAGCTGCCGCTCTCCTTCCTCTTCCTCTTCCTCGGCGCTTCGCCCTGCACCGAGTGGCTGGGCGAGACGGTGGCCCGCGACCCAAAGGGCTTCATCCTCACCGGCCCCGAGGCCGGCGCCGACGGCCTGCTCGAGACCAGCGTTCCCGGCGTCTACGCCGCCGGTGACGTCCGCGCCGGTTCGATCAAGCGCTGCGCCACCGCCGTCGGTGAGGGCGCCACCGTCGTCCGCTTCGTCCACGAGCGCCTGGCGTCCGCGGCCGCCTAGGAGGGTCTAGCGTTTGCCTTTGTCGCCCTCTCCCTTGCCGGCGGCAAGCAGGTTGCCGACGACGCCGACCCGGAAGCCGAGCCAGGGGTAGGTGAGATCGTAGAAGGGATTGTCCTGGGGTTGCAGGCCGACCGCCGAGAGCCATAGCTGGTAGGCGGGGGCGTTGGCGATGCCACCGTGCAGGCGACGCCAGACGCGGCCGTCGCTGCGCCCGCTCGGCGGCAGGGTGATCGTGTCGGTCCACTCGACCGCGTTGCCTCCCTGGTCGAGCGTGCCCCAGGGCGAGGGCGTCTTTGCCCCTCCGACCGTGCTGAGGCTGCCCTGGTAGAACGTGGCGTAGGTGGTCGGGTCGATGCCGAAGGGATTGACGCCGGCACAGGCTTCGGCGGAGATCGTCGCCGGGCACCAGGTCGGCGCCGCGCCACCTGAGGCGTGGTAGTCGGCCAACGGCTGCGTCGCGGCGTTGGTGACCTTGCCGGTGGTGGGATCAAGCGTGGTGACGCTGGGCGCGGTCGCCGTCCCGTCGCCGAAGACGCCGGCGTTGGTCGGGTACTTCCAGTAGGAGTCGGTGCCGCCGCCCTTCGGGTCGTAGTAGGCCGCCTTGATCCACTCGTCCTGACTGGGGACGACGAAGCCCCGCTTGCGGGCACGGGTCGCCCCGGTCCGCTTCTGCCGGGCGAGGTCGTACATGCCGCGCCCGGTCTGCCTGGAGAGGCGCACCCGGTAGGTGACGTACTTGAAGGCGCCGCTGCGACTGGCCTGCCGGGAGAGCACCTGGCCGTTGTCGAGGGAGTTGACGAAGCGGGCGGCGCGCAGGAAGTTGGCGAAGCCGTAGGGCTTGTCGGACCATTCCGGGAAGGCGACCGAGTAGTGCCTGCCGGGCGGGCCGCCGGCCTTGATGTCGATCTGGCCGTACTTTGGCCAGCCGGAGGCGCTCTCCGTCGGGTCGTAGAGATGCTGCTTGTCGCGCCCCGTCGGATCGACGAAGTTGAGGAACTTCACCCACTGGGCGACGGTGATCTCCAACTGGCCGATGCCATAGCGGTAGCCGACGCCGCCGACGAGTTGGCAGGCGGGCTGGGCCTGCGGCGCTTCCCCGCACGACCTGTAGATGGCGTCGGTGAAGGGGACGATGCCCACCGAGGGGTTGCCGGGGGCACCGACGGCGACTGTCTTGATCGAGACGACCGCGCCCTTGCCGGCGGCGCCCGCCGTGGCCGGCGCGGCGAGGGCGAGGAACGCGAACACGGCTGTCGTCAGCCGGCGGACTCTCATGCGTCGGTGCTTCATCGCGGCCACCCAATTCGTCGGCGCCGGCGATTCGCCTGCAAAAGGAGGACATGCGTACCCTGTGCCGATCGGCGGACGGACGAGAAGGGCGGTGGCGCTTTCCTGCGCGGGGGTCGTCGCCCTGGCGATGGCGACGAGCGCCGCCGTCGCTACCGGCGAGGCGGTTCCGTGGGGCTATAGCTGCACCCCGGTGTCGAGCCAGGCGCCGCGCACGAGCGCCACCTGCGGCGCCGAGCTGATCGACGGAAAGGCGATCCTGCCGCCGGGTGCGCCGCCGCGGGTCGAGGCCGTGATCGCCACGGCGAACCGCCTCGTCCACAAGCCCTACGTCTGGGGAGGCGGGCACCTGAGCTGGTGGAGCCGCGGCTACGACTGCTCCGGCGCGGTCGGCTTCGCCCTGCACGGTGCGGGCATGCTCGAGACGACGATGGTCTCCGGCCAGCTCGCCCATTGGGGGCTCGGCGGGCTGGGGCGCTGGATCACCGTCTACGCCAACGCCGAGCACGTCTACATGGTGGTCGCCGGCCTTCGCTTCGACACCCGCGGCGACCTGCCCGGTGTGAGCGGCCCGCGCTGGCACGCTGAACGGGTCGATCCGCGCAAGTTCGTCGCCCGCCACCCGGCCGGGCTCTGAACCAGCCGGCGCCGGGTCAGCTCGCCGAGAGCTGCTTGACGAGGCGCCGCATCGACCTGGCATTGACGCGACGGACGAAGGCGCGACTCAGCGGCGGGACCAGCCGTTCGGCCCGCGAGGCCTGCAGCCACTCCAGCTCGAAGCTGATCCTGGTGCCGCCGTCGGGCAGCGCCTCCAGCCGGTAGATGCCGCGGGTGCGCCGCTTGCCGCCGGCGCCCACTCCCTCCTCGACGATGCGGCTCGGCGGCTCGGCCTCGACCACCTCGAAGTCGGTCCAGTCCTGCGAGCCGATCGTGTTCGCCCTGGCCCGCGCCCGCGCGCCGACGCCGCGCGCCGGACCGGAGAACTCCCAGTCGACCAGCCAGTGATCGAGGAAGCCCTCGTGATTGGCGAGCAGGTCAAGGAAGTCGTAGACCTCCCGCGCGGGCGTCGCCACGGTGGCAGTGACGGTGACGGGCTTCATCGCCGCGATCCTATGCCTCGCATAGGCTTTCGTCATGTCCGGCATCCACTTCGCGGAACAGCGTCCCGGAAGCGAGTTGACGACGTGACGGGCGAGTGGTCGGAGGCGGAGCGGGTTTCCGAGTACCTCGCGCGGGAGATCCCCCATCGCGCGACAGCGGAGCAATTGCTGCTCGAGGCGCTGCCGGATCAGGTCGAGCGTTTCCTCGACCTCGGCACCGGAGACGGGCGCATGCTCGCATTGGTCCGCGGTCGCCATCCTCAGGCAACCGCCATCGGTCTCGACTCCTCGACGCCGATGCTCGAACGAGCAGCAAGCCGGTTCGAGGCGGATCCGCTGATCGAGCTTCGCTTTGCGCTGCTCGAGCACCCGCTTGTCGAGACCGAGCCGTTCGACGTGGTCGTCTCGGGCCTGGCGATCCACCACTTGGAGGATGAGCGCAAGCGAAGTCTGTTCGACGAAATCTATGCGCTGCTGGGTCCGGATGGCGTCTTCGTCAATCTCGACTTGGTCAGTTCTGCATCCGTGCGGCTCCACGAGCGCTTCCGCCGTGATATAGGCCGGACCGAGGACGATCCGACCGATCGGCTCGCCGACCTGTCGGAGCAACTGTCCTGGCTGCGCGAAGCCGGCTTCGCCGAGGCCGACTGCCACTTCAAGTGGCTCGAGCTGGCGCTGATGGTGGCCGTGAAGTAAGCGAGGCAGTACGCCGGTCGAGCTGCTTCGATGAAGGATCGTGTCCCCCATAGAGGCTCAAATCTTTCATCCAAATGTGCGCGCCACTGATTGAGCTGGGGAACTGGGTCGAGGAGGCGCAGGAGGCGGGGCTACCGCAGCCCGGGTCGGTGGCATTCGTCACGGTCGGCGCCGGCGGGCGGCCGTCGGCGCGGACGGTGAACCTGAAGCGACTGGAGGACGACGCGCTCGTCTTCACCTCGGCGCTGTGGACGCGCAAGGCGCGGGAGATCGAGGCCAATCCGCATGTCGCCCTGCTGTTCCACTGGCCCTCGCTGGGGCGACAGGCGCACGTCGCCGGCGACGCTACCGTCGCCGAGCGCGCCCTGGCCGAGGAGCTGTTCGACCAGCACGACCTGCTGCACCAGCTGCAGACCGTCGTCTCCCGCCAGGGCGAGCCGATCGAGGAGATCGGCTCGCTGCGCGACCGGCTCGCCCACCTCGCTCAGGTCCAGGAGACGTCGCCGCCCTGCCCGCCGGACTGGGGCGCCCTAAGGGTGCGCCCGGAGGCGATCGAGCTGTGGAGCGAATCGCCCGACCGCATCCATGAGCGCCGCCTCTTCGAGCGCGACGGCGGCGGCTGGACCGTCACCCTGCTCTCGCCCTGACCAGGTTGAGTGAAGGATTGTGGTCCCCATAGGGGGCACAATCCTTCGACTTGACTCTGAATAAACGTCCGTGAAAGCCCTTCCAATCCACGTTTACGGCGCTATGGTGCTCGCCACACCCTGCCGAAGGAGATCCTTGATGAGACGAGTCGCAAAGCTGCTGGGACCGGGAGCCGTCGGGCTCCTGCTGACGATGGCCCTGATCGCCGCGCCCGGAGCGGCCGCGGCGCCGCTGGCGAATGCGTCGGCGTGCAAGCCCGCCGCTGACATCGAGGCGATCGTCGACGACTCCGGCTCGATGGACATCACCGACCCGGACCGGCTGCGAGTGCAGGGGATGAACCTGCTGATCGACGACCTTTCGCCGCAAACGCAGCTCGGCGCGGTCGAGTTCGGCTCCGGGTTCGAATTCCCCGGGATTCCCTCCACCCCGGCCGCCAATACGGTCTTCCCGCCCGAGCCGGTCGGTGCGAACGCGAGCGCCATGCGCAGCGCCCTGGACGCGGCGATCAAAGCCGACAACGGCGCCACCGATTACAACGGCGCCTTCGCCAAGTCCGATGCCGACAACCCGAACGCCGACGCGCGCGTCTTCCTCACCGACGGCGGCCATGACGTCGGCGCCTACAACGAAGGCCATCTGGTCCACAGGGTGCCGACCTACGTGATCGGCTTCGGCTCTGGGATCTCCGCGGGCGAGGACCAGGCACGGCTGAAGAAGATCGCCAAAGACACCGGCGGCAAGTACTTCCCGGTAAAAGACACGAGCCAGCTGCAGGCTGCGATGAACAGCATCGGCGCGGCGCTCACCTGCCAGACGCCGCCGCGCTCCTTCACCGACCTCCTCAAACAGGGCCAGGTCAAACAGCACAGCATCTCGATCGGGGGCGCGACGAAAACGATCCAGATCACCCTCACCTGGGCCAGCCCGCTTGACAAATTCAAGCTCACCGGCCTGCGGCTGGTCGGCAAAAACGGCCTCCTCGCCGTCGCCTCTCGCAGCCACAGCCAGCCGAGCAAACTGGTGGTGAGCAAGACGATCAGCTCCACCTTCGCAATCGTCAAAGTCTCGAAGCTGAAGAGGGGGACCCTGCACTTCGGCGTGAAGGCGCTGAAGGTCGCCTCCGGGTCACCGAAAGCGACCCTGACCACGCAGGTCGGTCAGCTCAAACACAGGTAACGCTCAGCGGCAGCCGGCCTCGATTTCGGGGTCGGCTGCTACCGTGAAGGAGTCGGGTTTGGCCTAAGGGCGCCCGAGAGGTTCCGTTTCCTCCGTGCGCTTCACTCGCGTCTAGGGGTCGCTGGATCTCCCCTATTCGCTCAAGAAGGAGCTCACTACACATGTCGTTCGCCGATCTCGGCGTATCCAAGAACGTCGTGCGCGCGCTTTCGCAGCGCGGCATCGACCAACCCTTTCCCGTTCAGACGATGGTGATCCGCGACGCGCTCGCCGGTCACGATCTGCTCGTTCAGTCTCCCACCGGCTCTGGCAAGACGCTCGCCTTCGGCGTGCCGCTCGTCGATCTGATCGAGCCGGGGGCCCATGGCCTCTCCGCCCTCATCCTCGCCCCCACCCGCGAGCTGGCGAGCCAGATCGTCGACGAGCTGCAGTCCGTCGCCGAAGCGCGGCGGCTGCGGATCGCCGCCGTCTACGGTGGCGTCGGCTTCGGCCCGCAGAGCGCCGCGGCGAAACGCGCCGACGTCGTCGTCGCCACCCCCGGCCGGCTGGAGGACCTGATCGCCCGCGGCACGCTCTCGCTCGCAGAGGTGCAGGTGCTCGTCCTCGATGAGGCCGACCGCATGCTCGACATGGGCTTCAAGCCGGCCGTCGACCGGATCGTCGCCCAGACTCCGGCGAGGCGCCAGACCCTCTTCTTCTCGGCGACGCTCGAGGGTGCGACCGGCAAGATCGCCGCCGCCTACACGCGCAAGCCGCGCCGCCACACCCGTGCCGCCGAGGCGGCCGAGGCGGCCGACATCGAGCACCGCTTCCTCCACGTCGACTCGCAGAGCGCCAAGCTCGGTCACCTGGTCGAGCAGCTGCGGGGCTCCGACAGCGGTCGCACGCTGGTCTTCGTCCGCACCAAGCGCGGTGCCGACCGGCTGGTCAAGCGCCTGCGCAAGCACCGCGTAGAGGCGGTCGCGATGCACGGCGACAAGAACCAGCGCCAGCGCGAGCGCGCCCTCGCCCGCTTCGAGGACGGCGAGATCGAGGCCTTGATCGCGACCGACGTCGCCGCCCGCGGGATCGACGTCGACGGGATCACGCAGGTGGTCAACTTCGACGCGCCGGGCGACCGCGACGCCTACGTCCACAGGGTCGGCCGCACCGGCCGGGCCGGCGCCCGCGGCACGGGGGTCAGCTTCGTCCTCGCCGACCAGGTCGACGAGGTGCGGCGCATGGCCGTCGCCCTCGGCCTCGTGCGCGAGTTCGACCGCGAACGGCGCGAGCGCCTCCCGGCCGAGTCACGGCCGCCGCGGCAGCAGCAGGCGGCGCGGCGCCGGCGCCGCCGTCCCAAGGCCGCTCGGTGACCGTCGCGGTCGCCACCGCCGGCAGGTGGACCTGCGACCGCTGCAACGTCTCGGTCAGCCAGATCGACGGCGCCAGCGTGCCGCTGCCCGAGAGTTGGACCGCGGCTGCCGACGGGCTCTTCTGCCTCACCTGCCGGCGCGAGCGAGCGGCGGAGGCGGCGTCGGATGCAGCTCCGGCCGGCTGCAACGCCGCCACGAAAGCCAAGCTGCGGCGCGCCGGCCTGCTCGAGTTCGAGGTGCGGCGCGCTCCCGAGCGCGCCGACAACGCGATCGCCAAGGCATGCCATACCTCGGCCTCGGCCGTCGCCACCGCGCGGCGCCAGCTCCAGCCTCAGGCCAAAGCGTCCGCCCGCCGATAGGAACGGTGTGGCACAACTCGGCATCGCCCTCGCCCTCGTCGCCGCACTGATGACGAACCTCGCCTCGCTGCTCAAGCATCGGGGCTGCCACCGGGCCGAGCCCGTTCGCCTCCGCCGGCCACTGCGCAGTGCGCGCGCACTGGCCGGGTCGCGCTGGTTCGCGGCCGGCTGGGGGCTCGCCGCGATCGCCTGGCTGGTCCACGTCGCGGCGCTCTCGATGGCACCGCTCTCAATCGTGCAGGCGGTCCTCGCCGGCGGCGCGGTGATGCTGGCGGTGATCTCGCAGCGGGTCTTCGGCGACACGGTCGAGCGCCAGCAGTGGCTGGCGCTGGCGCTGGGCGGCGCTGGGCTCGCGCGGCTCGCCCACACCCAGCCGCACCGGAGCGGCAGCGACTCCGAAATCTCCGCCGGCGCGATGCTCGGTTTCGAGGGCGGCCTGGCGCTGCTCGCCAGCGGCCTGGCGCTCGGCCACCGCTCGCCGCGCGTCGCCGCGCGTCGCGGCGTGCTGCTCGCGGTGCTCGCAGGCACCCTCATCGCCTTCGCGGGGATCGCCATCAAGGGCCTCTTCGGGGTCGGCGGGGTGGCGCTCGTCGTGATCGTCCCCTGGATCGCGCTGATCGTCCTCTGCGGCGCGCTCGCCCAATACGCGACCGTCGCCGCGCTCCAGGGTGGGCAGGCGATCGAGACGATCGGCCTGATCGGCTTGGTCGCCAACGCGACCCAGATCGCCGGTGGCGTGCTCGTCTTCGGCGATCCGCTCTCCGCCGACCCACTCGGCCTCGCCCTGCAGGCGAGCGCCTTCGCGATGGTCTGTGCCTCGGCGCTGCTGCTGCCGTCGCGCAGGGCGCAGCCGGCGCCGGCCTGAACCTGGCGGGGAATCCCTCCGTACCCCGGGCGACCGGGCGGTACCCCACCGCACTCGCGAACCCAGGAGGCAGTCCCGTGACCAGAACTCTTCCAGCCATCGCCATCCTCGCGGTCGGCGCGCTGCTCGCCTTCGCCGGCTGCGGCGGCGGCAGCTCCAGCTCCTCAGGTGAAGGCGGCGCCTATGGATCAGGCGGTGAAACCAGCACCGCCAAGAGCGAAGCCGCAAACAGTGAAACGGGGGGTAACGGTGTGGTCGCGGTGGCCAAGAGCCCTGAACTGGACGAAGCGATTCTGGTCGACTCCGAAGGGTTCACGCTCTACGACTTCCACAAGGACAGGGGGACGAAGTCGGCGTGTTACGGAGCCTGCGCCGGCGTCTGGCCGCCGTTGACCACGAGCGGGGCGCCGCAGGCGATGAAGGGCGCCGAGGCAGGCAAGCTCGGCACGACCAAGCGCAGCGACGGCACCGTGCAGGTGACCTACGCCGGCCATCCGCTCTACACCTATACGGCCGACACCAAACCAGGCGACGCCAGAGGCAACGACTTCAGCTCCTACGGCGCGGAGTGGTACGCGCTTTTGCCCAGCGGCGAGGAGGCCGGCGGTTAGTAACGTGCCATCCGGATGCCCGATGCCGGACGCCAACGCGGGGCGAGGCCGGGGCACATCGTTTCGGCCTGCCTCGCACTCGCCTGCCTGACCGGCCTCCTCCTCGCACCGGGCGCGGCGGCGGAAAGCGCGGCGGGCGGTCCGGCAAAGGTCGATGTCGGCCAGGTGCGTATGACCGCCCCGGTCGACGGGCGCAGCACCCTGCTGGTGCCGGTGCGCTACCCGATCCAGCTCGTCGGCCGGCCGCTCGAACTGCGGCTGATCCTGCGCCGTCCGGACCGCGGTGGGGCGATCCACGGCTGGCGCCTGCGCGCCCGTGCCAATGGCGGCGCGCTGCGCCTTCCCGAGCAACGCGAGCGCTTCACCTTCGTACACCGGATCGGCCTCGGGCCGCAGCTGACCCGCCGGCTCGAACTCGGCGTCGGCACCGGGCGCCACGCCGCCAGGGCCAGGCCACTCGTGCAGATCGACGCGGTCGAGGCGCTCGACCTCAACCGGGACGGGATCGCCGAGCTCGAATCGAGCGACCACGTGGTGCAGACGCTACCCCGCGACCACGCCGGCCGACCTCTGTGCAGCAGCGTCCCCCAGGTCCGCGCAAGGCCCGGCAAGCGGGTCTCGGTACCACTGCCCAGCTGCGGCATCCAGGTGCGTTGGCGGATCGCTCGCCGTCCCACGCACGGCTCCGCCAGGATCCACGACGGTCGACTGCTCTACCGCTCCTCCGCTGGGTTCCGCGGAACCGACTCGGTCAAGCTGCGGCAGGGTTCTGCTGGGGGAGCGTCGCATTCCGCCCGCGGGCGCTCGGCGCCGGTGGAGATCAGGGTGCAGCGACGCACGGGTGTCGTCGTACGGGCCCTCGGAGACTCGGTCACCGCCGGCTTCGGCTACTACGACGACGGCTCGCCGATGCCGTTCACCAGCCTGCTCTCCTGCAAGCCGGCCGAAACGACCTACGACGACGCCTGCTCCTCCAACTCGACCAGCCGCAGCAACGAAGAATCGGAGGTCCACTACGCCCCTGACTACGGCCTCTCCAACAACGTCTCCTGGGCAGCGCAGTGGTCCAACGAGCACGGCGTGACCAACTACGAGAACCTCGCGGTCAGCGGTGCCGAACCGTCGACCTGGCTCCCCGGGGGCCAGCTCCACTCGACGCTCGTGCAGCTCGAGTCCGAAGAACCGGACTACGTCCTGATGACGATCGGGGCAAACCCACTGCTCTCCGAAATGCTCTTCGGCGTCGACAGGATGGGCTGTGCGATCTGGTCCGACCTCTTCGGCGACTACCGCGAATGCATCGAGGAAGCCTTCGCCTCGGTCCGCCTGCGCGCCAACCTGAAGCAGCTCTACGAAGAGCTGGTCGACGACACCGAGGCGATCATCTATTTGATGCAGTACCAGCTCTCGATCCCCTCAACGGCGCTCGCATACGGCGCCACCCAGATCGCCGAGATGGGTGAACTGCTGAACGGCGAAATCGCCGCGGTCGCGGCCGAGGTCGGCTCGCCGCGGCTCCGGGTCATCGCCCCGCCCCACTTCCCGGTCGGCATCGACATCTCGCCGGTCTATCCCTCGAGCTACTCCTGCTCCCACCTCGGCTACATGGTCGACGGCCCCAGCGCCCAGTCCGAGCCGACCCAGGACGAGCTGCTGGTCAGCCACCCGCTCTCCTTCTGCTCGGGGCCGCTCGACGGCCCACCCTGGGTGATCGGCGGCGACACCGGCATCCACCCCAGCGCCGCCGGCTACGCCCAGATGACCTCACAGGTCCCGCCGCCATAGCGACAGCCACCCGAGCGTGGTCGAGGTTTGAGTCGCATAGCGGTCGAAACCTCGACCGCGTAGCCGATGCTCTCGTGGCGCTATCTTCGTCCGATGTCGCCGACGACCTTGCCCGCTGCCTCCTATGAGGACTGGGCGGCGACCTGCGACACCCTCCATGCCCACACCCAGGTGCTGGGCAAGCTGGCGGCGGAGCTCGCCCCGCCCGAGCCGCAGCTGCAGCACGCCGCCCTGAGGCTGACGACGCGCGGCTGGGAGACGGCGCCGTTGCCGGCGCCCGACGGCTCCGGGGCACTGGTCGTGGCGCTCGACCTGCACGCCCACGAGGCGGTGGCCGAGCACAGCGACGGGCGGGCGCGGCGGCTCCCGCTGACCCCGCACCGGCCGGTCGGCGAGGTGACGCGGGAGGTCCTGGCGGCGGTCGCCGAGCTCGGCGGCGCGGTCGAGATCGACCCGACGCCACAGGAGGTCTCCTGGAGCGTGCCGCTCGACCAGGACAGCGAACACGCGACGTACGAGCCCGAGCAGGTCGGCGCCTACTTCGCCGCAGCGACCCGGGCGGCGCTCGTCCTCGCCGCCTTCCGCGCGCCGTTCCGCGGCCGCTCGACCCAGGTCAACGCCTGGTGGGGGTCCTTCGACCTCGCCGTGAGCCTCTACTCCGGCGCCCCGGCAGAGCCCCCATCGGACGACTTCATCATGCGCAACGCGGGCGACGCGCAGCAGTTCGAGCTCGGCTGGTGGCCCGGCGACGACCGCTATCCACGGGCGGCGTTCTACGCCTACGCGCTGCCCGCATCGGACTCGTTCGCCGCGTCGAGCCTGGCGCCCGAGGCGGCGCGCTGGGACGGCACGCTCGGCGAGTTCCTCCTCGACTGGGACGACGTGCGCACCGCCGCCGACCCGCACGCCCACGCGCTCGAGTTCGCCCGCTCGGCCTTCCGCCATGCCTGTCTGGTCTGCGGCTGGGACGAGTCGCTCGCCGCCAGCGCCGAGGGCACGCCGCCACCGCTCTCCTGACGCGCCTTTATAGTCGAGTATCCTTTAGCGCCGGATGGCGATGACGACGTTCATCACGCTCGGCCCGACCGGGACCTGCCACGAGCGGGCGGTCAAGCGCTACGCCGAGTTCCAGGGAATCGAGGACTACGGGATCGAGCTGATCACCGACTTCTTCGTCGGCCTGGAGATGCTGCGCGAGACGCCGGGCGCCTTCCTCGTCCAGTGCAGCGCACACCCCCTGGTACACGAGATCACCGAGAAATACTGGACCGAGGTCTGGGTCGTCGACACCTTCATCTTCCCGACCAAGCACCTGGTGCTGCTCACCCGCAAGGAGGTGGAGAGGCCGCGCTCGCTGGGGATCGTCCCCGCGACCAAGGGCTACGTCGACCTCTCGCGGTGGGAGGAGGTGATCGACGTCGCCTCGAAGCCGATCGTCGCCGAAGAGCTGCTCGCCGGCCGCTACGACTCCGGCCTGACCCACATGGAGCACGTCGAGGAGCACGCCGACGAGCTGCGGCTCGACCTCGACATCGGCGAAATCGACACCACCTGGGTCGTCTACGGCAAGCAGAAGCGCTTCCAGGGCGAGGTCATCGGCATTCCTTCCGCGGAGCTCTACCGCTCGCCGCAGCCGGTCGCCTGAGCACCAGCCAATATCCTGCCCGCCATGAAGGTGGCCGTGGTCGGCGGGACCGGAGTCCTGGGCAAGCCCTTGGTCGCCGCGCTGGCCGCGCGGGGCGACGAGGTGCTGTCGCTGAGCCGCAAGCCCGGAAGGACGATGCCCGAGGGCGTTTCGCACCACCGCGTCGACCTGACCACCGGCGACGGCCTGGCCGAGGCGCTCGCCGGTGTCGAGGTCGTCGTCGACGCCTCGAACTCGAGCACGCCGCGACGCGCGGCCCCGGTTATGGTCGAGGGGACGAAGCGGCTTCTGCGCGCCGGGGCGGAGGCCGGTGCCCGGCACTACGTCGGGATCTCGATCGTCGGCTGCGAGCGGGTGCCGATGGCCTACTACAAGGTCAAGGTCGAGCAGGAGGAGGTGATCGCCGGCGGTCCGATTCCCTGGAGCCTGCTGCGCGCGACCCAGTTCCACACGCTGATCGACCACCTGTTCAAGCAGGACGCGCGCTTCGGGATCGTCCGGTCTGGCAGCGCCCGCTTCCAGCCGATCGACCCGCCGCTGGTGGCGGAACGCATGGCGGCGGCGGCCCACGCCGAGCCGGCTGGCCGGCTTCCGGACGTCGCCGGCCCCGACGTGCTGACGCTGTCCGAGCTGGCCAAGGCCTGGCGGCGGGCGGGCCACAGGGCGCTCCCGTTGCGGTTCCCGATGATCGGCCCGATCGGCCGCCCCGTACGCGAAGGCGCCCTCTGCAATCCGGACGCCGCTGCCGGCGGTCGCACCTTCGAGGAGTGGCTCGCGCGTGGCTGAGGGGAGCGTCGCCGAGCTTCGCTCGCCAAACGCGGCGCGCGGCGCGCTGGCGGTCCTGTTCTTCTCCGCCGCCTCGGTCGGCCTCACCGCGGCGCTCGCGCCGCACGCCTTCTACGACGATTTCCCCTTCCTGCGCCACTGGGTCGACCTCCTCCCTCCGTACAACGAGCACCTGGTCACCGACGTCGGCGGCCTCTACCTCGGCTTCACCGTCCTCTTCGCCTGGGCGGCCTGGACGCTCGAGCGGACCCTGGTCCGCGCCGTCTGCACGGCCTGGCTGCTCGCCGCCGCGCTCCACCTGATCTTCCACGCGACCCATCTCGACAACTTCGACACCGGCGACGCGATTGCCGAGATCGCCTCGCTCGCCTTCCTCCTGATCCCACCGCCGCTGGCGATCTGGGCAACCGGCGGCGCTCCCTGAACACCCGACCGTGGTAGAGGTTGGGACCGGATAGCGGTTCAAACCTCTACCACGCTCATCTACCCCGGCGCTTGGACACCGGCCGCTCAGGCGACCCGGTAGACGTCCCATTCGTCGGGGACGCCCTTGAGCGTATGGCGGCCGGCCGGGTCGAACTCGACTCCGGAGCCGACGGCAAGGTCGCGCACAGTCCGCGAGGCGAGCACCTCGTGGGGGCCGGCGAGAGCCGCGATCCGGGCGGCGACGTGAACGGCAATGCCGCCGATGTCCTCGCCGATCAGCTCGACCTCGCCGGTGTGCAGGCCGGCCCGTACCTCGATCCCCAGCCCCGGCATCTCGTCGCTGACCGCCCGGGCGCACTCGGCGGCGCGGGTCGGACCGTCGAAGGTCGCCAGGAAGCCGTCGCCGGTGGTCTTGATCTCGCGGCCCTCGAAGCGATGCAGCTGCTCTCGGGTCAGCGACTGGTGCCGCTCGAGCAGGTCGCGCCAGCGACGGTCGCCGAGCTCGGTGGCCAGCCGGGTCGAATCGACGATGTCGGTGAAGAGCACCGTCGCCAGCACCCGCTGCGGCGCCGGGGTCGGCCGGACGCCGGTGAGGAACTCCTCGATCGCCTCCAGCGGAGCATCGCTGTCGCCGACCCAGGGGAAGTGATCCTCGCCCTCGAACTCGACGTAGCGGCTTCCCTCGATCTGCTCGGCGAGCCAGCGCGCGGCGCGGTAGTTGACCGCACGGTCCTGCCGACGGTGGAGGATCAGGGCCGGCGCCTGGATCAGCGGCAGGGCCTCGCGCACATCGGTGTTGAGGAACATCTGGTTCAACTGCTGGACTCGCATCGGGCTCGCTGCCTGGCGCTCGAAGCGGGCCTGGAACTCGCGGGCGCGGGGATCCGCTGCCAGGCTCGGCGAGAAGACGTCGATCGTCGCGCCCTGACCCCACATTGGCCCGACCAGCTCCTCCTGAGATTCTTCGACCGCCTCCTTCTCCGGCGGCCAGGGGTAGTCGGCCGCGGCGGTCGAACGCGCCATCGCCCCCCAGAGGACCAGCGCCGTGGTGCGCTCAGGGTACGTCGCGGCGAAGAGCATGCACATCGTCGCCCCCTCCGACATGCCGAGCAGCGCCGCCCGCTCGGAGCCGGCGGCGTCCATCACGGCGCGCACGTCGTCCATCCGCTCCTCCAGCGTCGGCGCCCCCGCGACCGGGTCGGAGAGGCCGACTCCGCGGCGGTCGAAGACGAGCACCCGGGCGAAGGAGCCGAGGCGCTCGAGGAAGTGCGACAGCATCGGGCTCTCCCACATCAGGTCGAGGTGGGAGAGGAAGGGGAAGGCGAGCAACAGGTCGAGCTTCCCCTCGCCGAACACCTGGTAGGCGATGCCGACGTCACCGCTGCGCGCGTATCGAGTCTGTGGTGGCATCGCGCTTTCCACAGTACGGGTCGCACCCGTGTGGCTCAAGCAGTCAGCTCCGTCTACCGACCTGCCCGAGCAGCTCCAGCATCTTCCGGTGGTAGGCGACGCCGGCGATCAAGGCTCGTTCCGACCCCTGCCAACGCTCGGTGCCCCGCACGTCGTCGAGGTAGTCCTCGAGCTCGGCCAGCTTCTCGCGGTGCCAGGCGGCGCGCTCGTCGAGCAGCGGTTGCGGGGGGGCGCCGGCGAAGGCCTTGAGCATGTGTTCGTCGCGCAGCTGCGGCGGTGCGGCGCTCGGCTCGGCCGCCCACTCGCGCAACGCCGCGCGGCCCTCGTCGGTGAGCGAGTAAACCTTGCGCCGCCGGCCGCCGGGCTCCTGGCGGGCTGTGAGATAGCCGCCCGCGGCGAGCCGCGCGGGCTCCTCGTAGGCGGTCGTGTGCGGGACCGGCCAGAAGTTGGCGATCGATTTCTCGATCGCCCCCTTTATCTCGTAGGAGGTCGCCTCGCCGAGCTGGTCGAGCAGCGCGAGCAGCGCGTAGGAGTTGGCCGTCAGGCGGATTGGCTTGCGTTTCACGATTCGATCCGTATAGTACGGGACGAAGTATTGGAAATCACAGCGCAGGGAGTCACGATGGCGGACACGGAACGAGGCGACATCATCCCCGAACGAGAGGACCACGACGCGGTGATCGTCGGCGCGAGCCTGGCCGGCTGCTCGACCGCGATCCAGCTCGGCCGCGCGGGCGCGCGGGTGGCCCTGATCGAGCAGCGACCCGACCCGGCGGCCTTCAAGCGCACCTGCTCGCACTACATCCAGGCCTCAGCCGTGCCGGCGCTCGAACGGCTCGGGCTGCTCGAGCCGATGATGGCCGCCGGGGCGCTGCGCTCGCGCGCCCGGGTCCACACCCCCTGGGGCTGGATCGCCGCTTCGCCTGAGCGAGCTGGCCAAGGCGTCAACCTGCGCCGCGAGCGGCTCGACCCGCTGATCCGCGAGACCGCCGCGTCGACGCCGGGGGTCGACCTGTCGCTCGGCCTCGCCGCCCGCGGGCTGCTGCGCGAGGGCGGCGCCTGGCGCGGCGTCGTCGCCGCCGACCCCGAGGGGAGGGAGACGACCCTGCGCGGCAGGCTCGTGATCGGCGCCGACGGGCGGGACTCGCGCGTCGCGGAGCTCGCCGGCCTCTCCGGCAGGACGCTGCCGCACGGTCGCTTCGCCTACGGCGCCTACTACGAGGGGCCGATGCCCGACCACTTCCCCGACAGCGCGCTGTGGTTCCTCGATCCGGACGTCGGCGCGGCCTTCCCGACCGACGGCGGGCTCGTCTTCTACGTCGCCATGCCGACCAAGCGCCGGCTCGCCGAGTTCAAGCAGGACCCCGAGCAGGCCCTCGTCGCACACGTCGCCGGCATGCCGGACGCGCCGCCGATCCGCGAGTCGCGTCGCGTCAGCCCGGTGATCGGCAAGCTCGAGATGCCCAACCGCGTGCGCGGCCCGATCGCGCCCGGCCTCGCCCTGATCGGGGATGCGGCGCTGGCGGCAGACCCGCTCTTCGGCGTCGGCTGTGGCTGGGCCTTCCAATCGGCCGAGTGGCTGGCCGATGCGATCACCCCCGGCCTGCGTGGCGAGGAGCCACTCGAGCGGGGGCTGAAGCGCTACCGGCGCCGTCATCGACGGGAGCTGCGCATGCACGCGTTCCAGGTCAACGAGTACGCGACCGGCCGACGCTTTTCCCGCCCCGAACGGGTGCTGATGGCCGCGGCTGCTTCCGACCCAGAGCTCGCCGCCCGCTTCGATGCCTTCGCCACGCGGCGGATCAAGCCGCAGCGGGCGCTGGTGACGGTGGTCCCGCGCGCGCTCATGGTCAGCGCGCGTCGGGCTTTCGGCTGACTCAGCCGAGCGGTGCGGACCGGTAGCTTCCGAGGCTCAACGCCGAACCGGGAGCAACGATGGAAGACAACACTCGAGGCCGTGCCGGGATCGAAGCCGACGAGCTGGTGCGCGAGTTCAAGAACGGGCCGCGGGCAGTGGACGGGATCGACCTGCGGGTCGCGCCGGGAGAGATCTACGGCTTCCTCGGTCCCAACGGGGCGGGCAAGTCGACCACGGTGCTGATGCTGACCACGCTGCTGCCGCCGACCGCGGGCAGCGCCCGGGTGGCCGGCTACGACATCGCCAGCGAAGGCGGCCGGGTGCGCGGCGCAATCGGCGCCGCTCTGCAGGAGGCGGCGCTCGATCCGCTGCTGACCGGGCGCGAGCACATGCGCCTGCAGACCGCCCTGCACGGCCTGCCGAAGGCTGAGCGGGAGGAGCGCAGTGACGAGCTGCTCGCCCGCGTCGGCCTCTCCGAGGCCGCGGACCGCAAGGTCGGCGAGTACTCGGGCGGGATGAAACGGCGGCTCGACCTGGCGCTGGCCCTGGTCCACCGGCCGCGCATCCTCTTCCTCGACGAGCCGACCACCGGGCTCGACATCCAGAGCCGCACCGCGCTCTGGGACGAGGTCTCCGGACTGGCAAAGGAGGGCGTCACCGTCTTCCTCACCACCCAGTACCTGGAGGAGGCGGACGCGCTCGCCGACCGGGTCGGGATCATCGACCACGGCCACATCGTCGCCGAGGGCACCCCGGCCGAGCTCAAGGCCGAGATCGGCCGGCCCACGGTCGAGGCGGTGCCGCGCGACCCGGCCGACCAGGAGAGAGTGGCGGAGGCACTGCGCCCCTTCGGCGAGCGATGCGACGCGACGCGACGCGGCGGCGCCTCGGTGCGACTGGAGGGCGGCGAGTCCCAGCTCGCCGACGTCGTCCGCGCCCTCGACGCCGGTGGCATCGCGATCGAGCAGCTGCAGCTGCACGCGCCTTCGCTCGACGACGTCTTCCTCGCCAAGACCGGACGCTCGCTGGAGGGCGCCGGCGAGGAGCCGGCGGATGAGCCCGGCAGCGAGGAAATGGAGGCGGTCGGCGCATCGTGAGCGCCACCCTCCGCACCCAGGTCGGTCAGCTGGCGCGGCGCTCGGTACTGCGCACCCTGCGCCAGCCGGGGCAGATCGTGCCCGCGTTGGTCTTCCCGCTCTTCCTGCTCGCGGTGAACTCGGGGGGGTTGAAAGACGCGACCAACCTGCCCGGCTTCCCCACCGACTCCTACCTCACCTTCGCCCTCGCCGTGCCCTTCATGCAGGGGGCGCTGTTCTCGGTGATGAACGCCGGCACCGACCTCGCCCGCGACATCGAGACCGGCTTCCTCAACCGCCTGGCGCTGACTCCGCTGCACGGTGCGGCGCTGCTCAGCGGCCTGCTCGCGGGCGCCGTCGTGCTCGGCCTGGTCCAAGCCGTGGTCTACCTCAGCGTCGGCCTGATCGCCGGCGCCGAACTGGCGGCAGGCGCGGGAGGAGCCCTGGTCATCGTCGCGCTCTCGGTCTCGATCACCGTCGCCTTCGGCACGATCGGCCTCTTCGCCGCCCTGCGCACCGGCACCGGCGAGGCGGTGCAGGGCCTCTTCCCGCTCTTCTTCGTCGCCCTCTTCCTCTCCTCGATGGCGCTGCCGCTGGAACTGCTGCAGACCGACTGGTTCCACGCTGTCGCCAGCGCCAACCCGGTCTCCTACCCGCTGCAGGCCTTCCGCTCGCTGCTGATCGAAGGCTGGAACCTGGGCGAGCTGGCGCTCGGCTTCGCCATCGCGGGAGCGATCCTCGTGATCGGCATGACCGCGGCCGCAAGCGCGCTGAAGACGAGGCTGGTGAGGACGTGACCCGCAAGATCGCCCTCGCCGTCGCCTGGCGCAGCATCCACAACTTCCTCACCAACCCGGCGTTTCTCGCGCCGGGCATCCTCTTCCCGCTCTTCTTCTTCATCGCCTTCGCCGGCGGCCTCTCGGCGATCTCCGGGACGCCCGGCTTCGACTTCCCCAGCGGCTACACCGCCTTCCAGTTCGTCTTCGTCCTGCTCCAGTCGGCGGCCTTCGGCGGCGTCTTCACCGGCTTCGGCATCGCCCGCGACTTCGAGACCGGCTTCGCCCGCCGTTACCTGCTGGCGGCGACCGACCGGCGGGGGATCGTCGCCGGCTACGCGATCGCGGCACTGACGCGAGCGTTGATCACCTGGACGGTGCTGACCGTGGTGGCGCTGATCGCTGGGATGGAAGTGGGCGGCGGCGGGGTGGAACTGTTCGGCCTCTACGGCCTCGCCGTGTTGGTCAACCTGGCGGCGACGATGTGGGCGGCCGGGGTGGCGATGCGGGTGCGCTCGATCCAGGGCGGGCCGCTGATGCAGTTCCCCGTCTTCCTCATCCTCTTCCTCGCCCCCGTCTACGTGCCGCTCTCGCTGCTCAGCGGCTGGATCCACGCGGTCGCCTCAGTCAACCCGGTCACCGCGCTGCTCGAGGCCGGCCGCGGCTTCATCTCCGGCGAGCCGGCCCAAGTCGCACTCGCCTTCGCAGTCGCCACCGTGCTACCGGTCCTCTTCGCCCTCTGGGCAAGGGGCGGCCTCAAACGAGCTGAAGCCGCGGGCTGATCCGCTCCCGGGGAATGAGGGGGCCTCCGCCCTACTCCGAGCCGCGGACCAGGCCGATGAGGTGACCCTCCGGGTCTTTGAATTGACCAAGCTCTATTTCGCCCATGATCGTCTCGGGGCCCATGATGCGGGTGCCGCCCAGCTGCTCGGCCTTCTGCAGCGCCGCCTCGATGTCGGGCACGGCAACGTAGAAGGTGACGTGGCCCTCGTAACCATCGGGGCCGGGGCCGATACCGCCGCCGATGCTTCCCATGTTGGATGGGTTGTCCTCGCCTTTGACGATCCCGTAGTTCATCGGGTTGCTCGCGTCGATGCTCCACCCGAACAGGTCCGAGTAGTAGCTCTGCAGCTTGCCTCCGTCCTTGCCGACCACCTCGAAGTGAACGACTGGCTGTCCCATATCCCTCTCCTTTGTGTAGGGACGAGGTCTACGTTGAGCCCCTAACAGGGGCCAAACGTAGATCTCGTCTGATTCCAAGTTCTCTATCCGACCTCCGAGTAGGCGGGCTCGCGGGCGCCGCCCTGTTCCTCCTTGCTCGCCTCGGCCTCGGCCATCGCCGCCGGGTCCGGCATCGGTTCGGAGCGCAGGACGAAAATCGCGATCGCCAGCGCGACGCCGACCAATCCGGCACCCACCAGGTAGGCGAGGTGGAAGCCGGAGTTGAGCGCCGCGGCGTGCGAGGCGCCATCGGAGAGCAGCCCGTCGGTGCGCTCGGCCGCCAGCGTGGCGAGGACGGCGAGGCCGATCGCCCCGCCAACCTGCGCGCTGGTGTTGACCACGCCCGAGGCGAGACCGGCGTCACTCGGGGTCGCACCCGACATCGCCAGCGTCATCAGCGAAGGGAACGAGATGCCGATCCCGACGCCGATCAGCAGCATCGGCGCAAGCAGGTCGGCGAGGTAGTCGCCGTCGACCGGGGTGCGCGCCAGGGCGAGCAGGGCAAGGGCGACCAGGACCATCCCGGGGATCAACATCCGGCGCGGGCCGAAACGCATGATCAATTTTTCCGAGTAGCCGAGCGAGAGCGTGCCCATCACCAGCGTCGCCGGCAGGAAGGCAAGCCCAACCTGCAACGGGTCGTAGCCGAGGACCTGCTGCATGTAGAGGGCGCCGAGGAAGAACATGCCGAACATCCCCGCGACGAGCAGCATCTGGAGGGCGTTGGCCCCCGAAACATTGCGCGAGCGGAAGAGTCGCAATGGCATCAGCGGGTTGGCGATGCGCGCCTGGCGCACGACGAAGGCGGTCTCCAGCGCCAGCGAGATCGCGCCGAGGATCAGCGTCTGGGTGGAGCCCCAGCCGTTTTCGGAGACCTCGAGGATCGTGTAGACGCCGAGCATCAGGCCGGCGGTGATCAGCACCGCGCCGATGATGTCGGCGCCCTCGCCGAAGCCGAGGCCGCCCCCGGCGGAGATCAGCCGCCGCGTCATCACCGCGGTGGCGATACCGATCGGCAGATTGATGAAGAAGATCCAGTGCCAGGCGATTGCCTCGGTCAGCACGCCACCGATCAACAGGCCAATCGTGCCGCCGGCGGAGGCGACGAAGCCGTAGACGCCGATCGCTTTCGCCTGCTCGCGCGGCTCCGGGAACATCGTCACGATCATCCCGAGGATCACCGCCGAGGTGAGCGCGCCGCCGATCCCCTGGATGAAGCGGGCGCCGATCAGCATCCCCTCGGTCTGCGAGAGGCCGCAGAGCAGCGAAGCGGTGGTGAAGACCGCGAGGCCGGTGAGGAAGACGCGGCGCTGGCCGAGCAGGTCGCCGAGCCGGCCGGCGAGCAGCAGCAGGCCGCCGAAGGGGACGAGGTAGGCATTGACCACCCAGGCGAGGTTGCTCTGCGAGAAGCCGAGATCGTCTTGGATCGACGGCAGGGCGACGTTGACGATCGTGATGTCGAGGACGATCATCAGCATCCCGGCGCAGAGGACGTAGAGCGCGAGCCAGCGGTTTCCGTCCTCGCTGGCGGTCGTCACTGGTCCGGCTGCTGCTGCGTTGGCGCTCATCTCGGCCGCCTCCTTCGGGTCGTGGTCGTCATTGCGGCTACCCTAGCAAATAGTTGCTAAACAGGACTACTTGGTTGCAAATTTGTATCAAGTGTCTAAACTGGTCCCGATGGGAACGAAGCGTTCATACGGAGAGGCGTGCCGCTTCGCCCATGCGCTCGACCTCGTCGGCGAGCGCTGGGCGCTGTTGGTGGTGCGCGAGCTGCTGCTCGGCCCAAAGCGCTTCACCGACCTGCGCGAGGGGCTCCCCCACGCCAGCCCCAACATCCTCTCCGAGAGGTTGCGCGAGCTGGAACAGGCCGGTGTCCTCCATCGTCGCAAACTGCCGCCGCCGGCGGCAGCGCAGGTCTACGAGCTGACCGAGTGGGGTGCGGAGCTGGAGCCGGTCGTGACCGGGCTCGGCGCCTGGGGAGCGCGCTCGCCGGTCCCGCCCGAGCACCGCGAGATCGGCCCCGACTCGATCGTCCTCGCCCTGCGTTCCCTGTTCGACCCCAAGGCCGCGGGCGATCTGGCCGGGAGCTATGAGCTGCGTATCGGCGAGGACGCCTACCGCGTAGAGGTCGCCGACGGCGAACTGAAGCTGGGACGGAAACCGGCGGAGAGCCCCACGGTGACGGTCGCAGTCGAGGAGGCCGGGGCCTTGGCGGCGATCCTCACCCACGAGCTGCCGCTCGAGGCGGCGCTTGCCTCGGGTGCGGTGAAGCTCAAGGGCTCAAAGCGCGAGGCCTCGCGCTTCTTCCGCCTCTTCCCGATGCCCGAACCACAGCTCGCGTAAGACCGATCCCGGTAGGGGTGAAACCCCTACCGGGATCGGTCCATATGGTTGGTCCTAGCTCATTTGGCAACCGGTCCGAGAATGGCGGCTGCCCCCGTCATCCCCGCCAGGTTGGGGTGGATCGGGGCCGCCGGGTTGGTCGGCACGACCGGCTCGACCCAGCGGGTCGAGGAACCCTTGCAGGCGTCGTGACCGATGCTGGCGTTGTACCAGTTGACCAGGGTCGCACCGTTGGCGGCGGCCTGCGTGGCGAGCATCGCGTTCAGTTCTTTCTCCTTCGAACGCAGGTAGGGAACATCCCCGAAGCCGATCGGCATCTGCGGCCAGCAGCCGAAGCCGGTCTCGGGGAAGATCGCCGCGTAGTTGACGACGAACACTTTGGCGCTCGGCGAGCGCGAGTGGATCCCCTGCAGGACCGCCGCGACTTTGGGCGCCGTGGCCGCGATCCGTTCGGCGATCTGGTCTTTGCCGCCGGAGTCGTATTTGTCTTTGCACGGCGTGCTGAACGGGTTGACCGTGATGCAGCTCAGGGCGATTTCAGAGAAGCCGATGTCGTTGCCGCCGATCGTCAGCGACACGCGCGTCGTTTCGGCGTCGAGCGAGTCGAACTGCGGCGGGTTGGTGCCGAGTTCGGTTTCCTGGGGGCTGGTCATGTCGGTCGTGGTGGCACCGCTGCAGGTCGCGTCGCGCAGCGTCAGGCCGATCGTCGGCGCCACCAGGTGGGCGTAGTTGTGGTCGGATTTGAGGCAGCCGAGCGGCGCGATCTGGTTGGGGATGACCGGGCCGGCCGCGTAGGAGTCGCCGAGCGCAACGTAGTTCGCCGCGCGGGCGGCACCCGCGAAGGCGGCAAGCGACACCAACATCACGACCGCCACGACCGCGATGCGCCGCAACCGCCGTGGGCTGGACTGGATTGACTGGTTCATCTCTCTCTCCTCTCGATTGGGATGCGTGGTAGAGGGAACGACGGCTCGCCCCTACCCATAGTTATCTAAGTTAATCCCGATCAATCGAAAATGCGGACTGATGTGGACGTTTGGGTGGCTGCGGGCCGCGACGGCCGAAGCTGTGCCCCGCGGGGGCGACCTCGTCGAGCTGGGTGCGGCGCAGCTCGGTCACCTCGGAGACGAGGACGTTGGTGGTGCCTTCGCGGCGCTCGAGCCGGCCCTTGGCGCGAACGAGGGGCGAGGTGCGGACCTCGGCGCGGTGACGCTCGTAGATCGGCGGCGGCACGATCAGGTTGACCGTGCCCCGCTCGTCCTCGAGCAGCATGAAGACGATCCCCCTGGCCGTCTCCGGGCGCTGGCGGGCGACGACCATCCCCGCCACCTCGACGATCGCCCCGTCGTCGATCTCCTCCAGGTCGCTGCTGCGCGCCAGCTCGTCCCCCAGCTCGGCGCGCATCAACCCCATCGGATGCTCGCCAAGGGTCATCCCGGTCGAGCGGTAGTCGGCGATCGCCTCCCCCCACGCGCCCAGCGCCTCCAGCGCCGGCGCGCCTGGCGGCTCCAGCGGCAGCGCCATCTGCGTCCCCTCCCCCTGCCGGCGCCCGGTCCCCACCACCCCCGCATCCCAAAGCGCCTCCCGCCTCCCCCCACCAGCGTGGTCGAGGTTTGATCCGCTATCCGGTTCAAAC
>JASLJO010000163.1 GCA_030152505.1 Solirubrobacterales bacterium
GCCCCTCAGCGCCGATGGTACTTGGAGGGCAACCTCCTGGGAGAGTAGGTCGCCGCCGGTTCTTCTCGACAAAGGCCGCCCAAGGGCGGCCTTTGTCCGTGCGGCCCAGATTTTGTCCTGCTTGCCTAGCTCGCCGCCGCGAAGCGGTTGATCGCGGCGCTCCAAGAGCCGGTGCTCCGCATCGTGCCGCTGCGTCGCCGGCCCTCGCAGGGGCGGCTGGGCGCATCGACGGGCTCCAGCCCATACTCGCCCAGGGTGGCGAAGTCGATCACCAGGTCTGCGGCGTCGGCGACTTGGGTGCTGAGGGGTTTCTTCGTATCGAACATAGGTTCGAATTTACGGCTGCCCCCGGACGGCTTCCCGATTCTGCAGGCGCTTTTGCAATTCGTGCCTGGAAACGGCGTTCCTCGCGGTTTTGGAGGGCTTGTCGAAGGCTTCCACCAAGGCCGCGACCTCAATCGGCTTCTCGACGTTGGGGGAGTGGCCGGCGCCTTGGATCAGCTTGGTCTGAGCGCCGGCGGCGCGGTATGCGGACAGGGCCGCCTGCGGGTCGCTGGCGATTTGCTCCTCGGCGCCCATGATCGCCAGGATCGGCTTGCCGGTGGCTGCGGCGCGCTGCGGCAGCGCCTCTTCGCCGGTGTAGTCGTCGAACGCGTCGTGCGAGACGGTGTAGGAGCTGTAGGTCATCCGCTTGACGTCCTCGACGAACGCATCCGGAACTTCGAAGCCGGGCGCAAAGGCGACCTCGAGCCCGTCCTTGATCGAGAAGTCGGGCTTGATCCGCCAAAGGGTCTGCCCGATCACCGGCTTGAACGGGAGTTCGCCGATGAGCCCGACGTCGCCGTAGCTGTCGTCCGGGATGCTGTCGATCGCCACCAGCCGATCGACCAGTTGCGGCGATCGTTCAGCGAGGGCGATCGCCACGGGCCCGCCGAGCGAATGGCCGACGACCTCGGCATCGCGCACGCCAAACCTGCTCAGAACGCCGGCAACCAGGTCTGCCTGGTGTTCAATCGAGTAACCCGAGGTCGGCTTTTCCGATCCCCCGTGACCGAGCAGGTCAACCGCAACCACCCGATGGGTGGCCGACAGGCGCGGCATCATCCCATCCCACCAGTTGATCGCGCAGGTGAAGCAGTGAATGAGGACGATCGGGCTTCCTCGCCGCGGGCCGGCTTCGACCACCTCGAGCGCGCCACCGGGCAACTTGACGATGCGGCCACCCGATTCGGTCGTTTCCGCCGACTTCGTTTCGGCGTCGGTGACCAGCGCGTTGACGCCGATCAAGACCAGGAGCACGACGCCCACGGCGATCAGGATCTTCCAGCCTCGTCCCATTGCGCCGGTACCCTAGCCGGACATGGAGAAGTTCGTCATCGATGGAGGCATGCCGCTCTCCGGCGAGCTGACGCCGGCAGGCAACAAGAACGCGGCCCTGCCGATCCTCGCCGCCTGCCTTCTCACCGAGGAGGAGCTGCTGCTGCACCGCGTGCCCCGAATCAGGGACACCGAGGCGCAGATCGCCCTGCTCGAGCGTCTCGGCGTCGAGGCCGCCTGGATCGGGGACAACAGCCTGCGCCTCTGCGCCGCCTCGGTCTCGGATGTGGCGGTCGACCAGGAGCTCTCCAACCAGATCCGCGCCTCCTTCCTGCTCGCCGGCCCACTCTTGGCGCGCTTCGGAGAGGCCCGGATGCCGCCGCCGGGCGGCGATTTCATCGGCCGGCGGCGGCTCGACGCACACCTCGACGCCTTCGCCGACCTCGGCGCGACGGTGGAGGGAGATCGCTGGATCGAGCTGAAGGCCCCGAGCGGCGGGCTGCGGCCCTGCGCGATCTTCATGGACGAGCCCTCGGTGATGGGCACCGAGAACGCGCTGATGGCAGCGGCATTGACGCCTGGCCCGACGACGATCTCCAACGCTGCCTGCGAGCCGCATGTGCAGGACCTGGCGCGCCTCCTCAGCGCAATGGGGGCCGAGGTGAGCGGCATCGGCTCCAATGTGATGACGGTGCACGGGCGTGACCGCCTCGCCGGTGCCGAGCACACGATCTCACCCGACCACATCGAGGTCGGCAGCTTCATGGCCCTGGCTGCCGCGACCGGCGGCGAGCTGCGCATCCGCGACGCGGCGCCCACCGACCTGGTGATGGTGCGGCGCCAGTTCCAGCGCCTCGGGCTCGAGTCGGAGATCGACGGCGACGATGTGATCGTGCCGCCGGAGCAGCGCCTGCGGATCAAGGCCGACATCGGCGACGCGATCCCCAAGATCGAGGACGGGCCCTGGCCGGCGTTCCCGGCCGACCTGACCTCGATCGCTCTCGCCCTCGCCACCCAGGCGGACGGGGAGATCCTGATCTTCGAGAAGATGTTCGAGAACCGCCTCTTCTTCGTCGACAAGCTGGTTGCGATGGGCGCTCGGATTACGCTCTGCGATCCCCACAGGGCGATCGTCAGCGGTCCGAGCCGGCTTCACGGAGAGCGGGTCGAGAGCCCCGACATCAGGGCTGGGATGGCGATGCTCATCGCCGCTCTGGCGGCGGAGGGCACCTCGGAGATCGGCAACATCCGCCAGATCGACCGCGGCTATGAGTCGATCGACGAGCGCCTGCGCACGCTCGGCGCCCGCATCGAACGCGTCTCTGCAGAGATCCCTGCCTAGAAGGCATTTCGCGCCGACTCTCGTAAGGTCAGGCGCGTGATTCACCCGATCCCCCCAGGAACGCGCGACATCCTGCCCGACGAGATGCGGGAGCTGCGTCGCCTGCACCTCGCCCTGATCGAGGTCTTCGAGAGCCGCGGCTACGGCGAGGTGGCGACGCCCGCGATCGAGTACGACGAGGTGCTGGCACGCGGCGACGGCCGGGCCGCCGGCTCCGCCTACCGCTTCTTCGACGAGCGCGGCGACCTGCTGGCGCTGCGCTCCGACATGACCGTGCCGATCGCGCGCCTCGTCGCCTCTCGCTTCGCCACGGCGGACGGGCCGCTGCGCTTCTGCTACCTCGCCAACGCCTACCGCGCGGTGCGCCCGCAGCGGGGGCAGATGCGGGAGTTCGCCCAGGCCGGGGTCGAGCTGATCGGCACACCGGCGCCAGCCGGCACGGTCGAGGTCGTCGAGGTGCTGGAGGCGACGCTCGACGCCGCCGGCCTGGACCGCGCGGTTATCGGACTGGGCGATGCGGACCTCTTTCGGCAGCTGCTGACGGAGTTCGAGGTCGAAGGCGAGGCGCGCGACGCGATCCTCGGGCGCCTCGCTACGCACGATCTGGTCGGCCTCGAGACGGAGCTCTCGAGCGCCGGCATAGGCGCCGCACAGGTCGAGACCTGTGTCGCCCTCTCTCAGCTGCGCGGCGGGCGTGAGGTGCTCGAGCAGGCACGCGAGATCGGCGGCGAGGCGGTCGAGCGCGCGACCGCGCGGCTCGGGGAGACCTTCGAGGCGCTGGAGGAGCGCGGCGTCGCCGGACGGGTAAAGGTCGACCTCGGCCTGCTGCGCGACCTCGGCTACTACAGCGGCGCGATCCTCGAGGTCTACGACCCGGCCCTCGGGCATGTGCTCGGCGGCGGCGGGCGCTACGACGAGCTGCTGAGGAAGTTCGGCCTCGACCTTCCCGCGGCCGGATTCGCCCTCTATCTCGAGCGCGTCCATGTCGCCCAGATGGAGGAGGAGTCACGGCGAGAGGGGCCGTCATGAGCGTCGAGGTCGCCGGCATGGCCGGCGCCAAGCCGGACGGGCCGCTGAAGCTGGCGGTGCCGCGCGGTGCGCTGCTCGAAGGAACCCTCGACGTGCTCGACGCCGCCGGTGTCGACACCGCCGCCGTGCGCGGCGAGTCGCGTGCGCTGATCTTCCCCGGCCAGGAGATAACCCTGGTGACGATGCGCCCATCCGACGTACCGACCTACGTCGAGGCCGGCGCCGCCGACGTCGGCATCACCGGCAAGGACGTGCTGCTGGAGCAGGGCGACCGCATGGTCTATGAGCTGCTCGACCTCGACTACGGGCGCTGTCGCATGGTGCTTGCGGGGCGACGGGGCGACGAGCGGTTGGGCGAGTCGCAGCGGCGCCTCGGAATGACGCGAATCGCAACCAAGTACCCCCGCACCGCCGAGCGCTACTTCGAGTCGACCGGGCGGCAGGTGGAGACGATCGAGGTCAAGGGCTCGGTCGAGCTGGCGCCGCTGATCGGCCTCGCCGACGGCATCGTCGACCTCGTCGCCACCGGCCGCACGCTGGAGGAGAACGACCTCGAGGTGCGCGAGGAGATCGTCGAGTGCACGGCGCGCTTCGTCGCCAACCGGGTCGCCCACAAGCTGCGCGCGGGCGAGATCGACGACCTCACCGCCCGGCTCAGGGAGGCGACGGCGCGATGAGGCTGCGGCGCTTCGAGTGGGAGGGCGCCGAGGAGACTTCCACCGCGATCCGCGCCTGGACGGCGGCAGACGCGCCAGAGGTCGACGTCGGTCCGATCGAACGCCAGGTCCGCGCCGGGGGCGACTCGGCGCTGCTGGAGCTGACGGCCCGCTTCGACGCCACCGAGCGGCAACCGGAGTCGCTGCGGGTCGATCCGGCGGCGATGGCCGCCGCGCTCGCCGGCCTCGAGCCGTCGATTCGCCAGGCGCTCGAGCTGGCGATCGCAAACGTGGGCGCCGTCGCCACCGCGCAAATCGACGATCGGCCGCGCGAGGTGGACCTGCCGCAGGGCCAGAGCGTGACCCTGCGCGACGTGCCGGTGTCTGTCGCTGGGATATACGCACCGGGAGGCCGCGCCGCCTATCCCTCGAGCGTCCTCATGGGCGTCGTCCCGGCCAGGGTCGCGGGCGTGGAGCACATCGCGTTGGCGACGCCCCCGGGCCCGGACGGCACGGTTCCCCCGCTGGTGCTGGCCACCGCCGCCCTCTGCGAGGTCGACGAGGTCTACGCGATGGGCGGCGCCCAGGCGATCTTCGCCCTCGCTTATGGCAGTGAGTCGATCGCGCCCGTGGACGTGATCGCCGGCCCCGGGAACGCCTGGGTGCGGGAGGCAAAGCGCGCGGTCAGCGGCGTCGTCGGCATCGACTCGCTCGCCGGCCCCTCTGAGCTGATGCTGGTCGCTGGGCACGACACCGAGCCCGAGTGGGCGGCGCTCGACCTCTGCGCCCAGGCCGAGCACGGGGGGGAGGGCCCGCTGATCGCAGCCGCGGTCGAGGAGGCCGTGCTGGACGCGCTGGCGGAGGCGACCGAGCGCACCGCGGCAGAGCGCCCAGGGGTGGGGGAAGCACCGCTGGCTCTGATCCAGGTGCCCGACCTCAGCGATGCGATCGACCTCGCCAACGCCTTCGCGCCCGAGCACCTCGAGCTGCTCGAGGAGGACGCGGCGCTGCTCGCCGACCGGGCGACGACGGCTGGCTGCGTCTTCGCCGGCCGCCACAGCGCCACCGCCTTCGGCGACTACGTCGCCGGCTCCAACCATGTCCTGCCGACCGGCGGCGCCGGTCGCTTCTCGGGTCCGCTGGGGCCCGGCGTCTTCCGCCGCAAGATCGCCACCGTGAAGGTCCCGGCGGCGGCGGCGGCGAAGCTTGCTCCGCACGCCGACGCGCTCGCCAGAGCCGAGGGCTTCCCCGTTCACGGCGAGTCGGCGATGATTAGAGGGCGATGACCCGCACCGCAGAGAGACAGCGCAGCACCGCGGAGACCGAGATCCGGCTCTCGCTCGACCTCGACGGCGGCGAGTCGAGCGCCGAGACCGGCGTCGGCTTCCTCGATCACATGCTCGACCTGCTCGCCCGGCACGGACGGCTCGGGCTCACGGTGAAGGCGGAGGGCGACCTGGAGACCGGCGCCCACCACACCGTCGAGGACGTCGGCATCGTCCTCGGCCAGGCGCTCGACGAGGCGCTCGGCGACCGCGCCGGGATCCGCCGCTACGGCTCGGCCGTGGTGCCGATGGACGAGGCCCTGGCCGAGTGCGCGATCGACGTCTCGGGGAGGCCGCTGTGCGTCTTCGACGCCGACCTTCCGCCGACCTCGATCGCCGGCTTCGACTCCGAGCTGGCCGAGGAGTTCTTCCGCGCGGTCGCCAACGGGGCGAAGCTGACCCTGCACGTCTCGGTTCGCTACGGCACCAACGTCCACCACATGATCGAGGCCTGCTTCAAGGCCTTCGCCCGTGCTCTGCGGGTCGCTGTCTCGATCGATCCGGATGAGAGCGGCGTACCCTCGACCAAGGGGACCCTGAACGAATGACCGCGCGCATCTGCATCCTCGATTACGGCATGGGCAATCTGCGTTCGGTCGAGAAGGCGCTCGAGCACATCGGGGCGACGGCGACGATCTCGAGCGAGCCGGAGACGATCCGCGCCGCGGACGGGCTGATCCTGCCGGGCGTCGGCGCCTTCCCCAAGGCGATGGAACGGGTGCGGGAGCTGGGCCTCGATGAGCTGATCGTCGAGCGCCGCGACGCCGGCGTGCCGATCCTCGGCATCTGCCTCGGCCTGCAGCTGCTCTTCGAGTCGACCACCGAGCTGAGCGGCGCAAGCGGCGTCGGGCTGCTGTCGGGCGGCGTCGCCGAGCTCGACGCCCCCGGGCTCAAGGTCCCGCACATCGGCTGGTCGCCAGTCCGCTGGCAGAAGGACTCGCGCCTGGTCGAGGGGATCGACAGCGAGACGCCGTTCTATTTCGTCCACTCCTTCGCGCCACAACCGCTCGCCGGCGATCTGCTCGGCAGCGCCGCCTACGGTGCCCGCTTCGCCTGCGCGGCCGAGCGCGACAACGTCTTCGGCGTCCAGTTCCACCCTGAGAAGTCGAGCAGCGCCGGCCTGCGCCTGCTCTCGAACTTCGCCGGGGTCTGCGCCAAGGCGCCCAGCCCCGCGTGATCCTCTACCCGGCGATCGACATCCGCGGCGGCGGAGCGGTGCGCCTGCTGCGGGGCGACTATGAGCGCGAGACCGCCTACGACGCCGATCCGGCGGACGCGGCGAAGCGCTGGGCGGGCGAAGGCGCCGAGTTCCTGCACGTGGTCGACCTGGATGGAGCAAAGGCGGGGAAGCCGCGGAACCTCGACGCAATCGAGCGGATCGCCGCGGCGGTGTCGTGCCCGATCCAGGTCGGCGGCGGCTTGCGCAACCCGCAGGCGGTCCTTGAAGTACTGGAGGCAGGGGCTGAGCGGGTGGTAATCGGGACCGCGGCGGTCAAAGACCCCGAGTTCCTGCAAGCGATGATTGATGCCCACGGGGACCGCGTGGTTGTTTCCGTCGACGCCCGGGCCAGAAAGGTGGCACTGGAGGGTTGGACTGAGGCAGGTGGAGCTGGAGCCGTGGAGGTCGTCGAAGCTCTGAGCAAGCAGGGCGTAGCGAGGTTCCTCTGCACCGCGATCGAGGTGGACGGCACCATGGAGGGCCCCGCCATAGACCAGCTGACCGAAATCGCCTCCGCCACCACCGCCCAAATAATCGCCTCCGGCGGCGTAGGCACCCTCACCCACCTCAAATCCCTCGCTCAGCTAGGTGCGCCGAACATCGAGGGGGCCATCGTGGGTCGAGCCCTATATGAGCATCGGTTCACCGTGGCAGCGGCAATAGCAGCGCTTAACCAGTAGGGCCGGGGTGCCCTCCCACAGAAGCTCATGTTCAGACATCCGAACCCGAGCCAAAGGCCCCAGCTGCGCGACGGCTTCTGGGGGAGGGCAC
>JASLJO010000123.1 GCA_030152505.1 Solirubrobacterales bacterium
CCGCGCCCGTCTACCAATGCACGCCTTTCATCAAATGCGCGAACGCAACCGCCTCGGTGGTCGGCGCCCGATCGGGCGCCTCGTCGCCCTTGCCCTTGGCCGCCTGCGACTCCGGGAACAGTTTGTAAGCCGTGTTGAGGATTTTGTCGCTGACGGTGGGGGCGATCGCGTAGAGAACCTCGCCGAACGTCCCCATCCGCGTCGCCACCTTCTTCGGCCTGCCGATCATCGCGCCGGCGATCATCTCCGCCGCCTCCTCCGGCGTGATCGCCGGGAACATGTCGTACATCCGCGTCGGCGCGATCATCGGCGTGCGCACCAGCGGCATGTAGATCGTCGTGATGTCGACTCCGTCGTCGACCACCTCGGAGGCGATCACCCGGCTGAAGGCATCCAGCGCCGACTTCGAGGCGACGTAGGCGGAAAAGCGCGGCGGGTTGGTCTGGGCGCCGATCGAGCTGACGTTGATGATGTGGCCCGACCTGCGCGCCTGCATCGAGGGCAGCAACGCCAGAATCAATTTCAGGGCGCCGAAATAGTTGATCTGCATCGTCCGCTCGTAGTCGTGGAAACGGTCGTAGGCGAGCTTGACCGAGCGACGGATGGAGCGGCCGGCGTTGTTGACCAGGACGTCGACCTGGCCGTGGTAGGCGAGCACCTCCTCGGCCATCCGCGCGACGTCATCCATGTCGGACATGTCGCAGCGGTGGATGTGAGCGACCCCGCCGGCTGCCTCGATCTCACGCTTGGTCTCCTCCAACTTGTCGACCGAGCGGGCAACCAGGAGCACGGTGGCGCCCGCGTCGGCGACCTTGACCGCGGTCGCCTTGCCGATTCCCGAGGAGGCGCCGGTGATCAACACCACCTTGCCGCGCACGGCAGCCGAGAGCGTGCGGTCCTTGAACAGGTCCGGGTCGAGGTTGCGCTCCCAATAGTCCCAGATGCGGTCGGCATAGCTCTCCAGCGGCGGCACCTCGATCCCCGAGCCCGCCAACGCTTCCTGCGTGCGACTCGAGTCGAAATGGGTCGGATAGCTGACGTAGCTGAGCACCCCGGCGGGGATTCCGACCCGGTCGAGCGCCAACTTGATCGCCCGCTTGCCCGGCGGGAAGAACCTCAGCCCGGTGCGGGCGAGACCGCCAACCGGGTCGGTGATGCCGGAGTCGAGCCGCAGCGCGGCCTGCGGCGCATCCGCTGCGCGGGCGAAGAGGTTGAGCACCTCGCCGGCGGTCTTCGGCCTGGGATCCGTGAGGCTGAAGGCCTGCCCGTCGAGGTCTGGCTCGTGGGCGATGTGGTCGATCGCCGCGGCGACGTAGTCGACCGGGACGATGTTGATCTCGCCGCCCTCGACCCCGACCGTCGGCAACCAGGCCGGCAGCACACGGCGGGCCTGCTGCAGCAGCTTGAACATGTAGTAAGGCCCGTCGATCTTGTCGATCTCACCCGTGCGCGAGTCGCCGACGACGATCCCCGGCCGGTAGACGCGCCAGGGCCGGCGGCACTCCTCGCGCACGACCCGCTCGGACTCGTGCTTGGTGCGAAAGTACGGATGCGTGTCGAGGTCTTCGGCCTCGTCGAACATGTCCTCGGTCCAAGTGCCCCTGTAGAGGCCGGCGGCGGCGATCGAACTGACCTGGTGGAAGCATCCGGCCTTGGTCGCGCCGGCAAGTTCGACCGCGTGGCGCGTGCCCTCGACGTTGGCGATCTCCTGCGCCTCGGTGCCCGCCGCCATGTCGTAGATCGCCGCCAGGTGGAAGAAGTGGTCGACCTCGCCGCGCAGCGTCACCAGATCCTCCTCGGAGACGCCGAGCCCGGGCTGGGCGAGGTCGCCGGCGATCGGCACGACGCGCGCCCCGTCGGCTCCCCAGGCCGTCCTCAGCTCCTCCAGCCGCCCCCGCGAACCGGCCCGGACCAGCGCGTAGACGGTGCCCTCGCGCTGCAGCAGGCGGGCAACCAGGTTGCGACCGATGAATCCGGTGGCTCCGGTGACGAAGTAGTTCACGCTTGTTTCATACACTCAATCGACAGATGGCGCAAACGGCGACCATGCAGATCCAGATGCCCGAGATGGGGGAGTCGGTAACCGAGGGCATCGTTCTCGAGTGGCATGTGGCGGAGGGCGACTTCGTCAACGAGGGCGACACCGTGGTCGAGGTCTCGACCGACAAGGTCGACGCCGAGGTGCCGGCGCCGGCCGACGGCGTCATCACCAAATTGATTGCGCAGGTGGATGACGAGGTGCCTGTCGGGGCGCCACTCGCTGAGATGGAACCCGGCGAAGGGTCGGACGAGTCCCGGCCCGCGGGTCCTGTCGGCGCAGGGGACCCACCTCCCCCTGCGGTAGCTGAAGCTTCCTCGGGGGAGGTCCCCCCTACGCCGCCACCCGCGGGTGAGGCGTCTGGCAATGGCGCCGGGACGAACGGCGCAGATGGCGTCCGGGCGACGCCCGTGGCCCGGCGCGTCGCCGAGGACAACGGCGTCGACCTTGCTTCAGTAGCTGGAAAGGGACCCGGGGGCAAGGTCACCAAGGACGATGTGCTTGCGGCTGTCGACGGAGGGAATGGAGCTGTCGGGGCCGCCGCCGGTGAAGCGAAGCAGTTGCGGGGACCCGCGGCGATGTTGGCTCAGGCGATGGGGGAGAGCCGGGAGATGCCGACGGCGACGTCGTTCCGGACGGTGGCTGTCGACACGCTCGATGCCAAGCGCAAGGCGCTCAACGGCGAGCTGAAGGAGCGGGGGTTGAAGGTCTCCTTCACCCATCTGATCGCCTGGGCGATCGTGCAGGCCGCCAGGGAGTGGCCGGTTATGACGCGCAGCTTCGAGGAGCGCGACGGCAAGCCCGTTGCGATCGAGAACGGCCCGGTCAACCTCGGCATCGCCGTCGACATCGAGCGCAAGGACGGCTCGCGCAGCCTGATGGTGCCGGCGATCAAGGGGGCCGACGGGCTCGACTTCGCCGCCTTCCACTCTTACTACGAGGACCTGATCACGAAGACGCGCGAGTCAAAGCTCACCGCCGACGACTTCCAGGGCACCAACATCTCATTGACCAACCCAGGCGGAATCGGCACCGCCGCCTCCGTACCCCGCCTGATGAAGGGCCAGAGCGCGATCATCGCCGCCGGCGCGATCGCCTACCCGGCGGAGTGGGCGCACGCCTCGCCCGAGCGTTTGCGCCAGCTGGGCGTCTCCAAGACGATGACGCTGACCTCGACCTACGACCACCGGGTGATCCAGGGGGCGGAGTCGGGTGCCTTCCTGCGCCGGATCGAAGAGCTGCTCGAGGGCGAGGATGGCTTCTACGAGGCCGTCGCCGACGACCTCGGCATCGACGCGGCGCCGCTCGCCGCCGCCCACCCCGCCTCAGCCTCGGCGCCGCCACTCGGCGCCGCCCCCGCGCCCGCCACCCCGGGTGGCCCGGACGAGGAGCTGCTGGGCGCGGTCCAGGCGGCGACGTCACTGCTCAAGGGCTATCGCACCCACGGCCACCTCGCCGCCCGCCTCGACCCGCTCGGCTCAGAACCCAAGGGCGACCCGGCTATCCAGCCCGAGAGCCTCAACCTGACGCCGGAGCTGATGGCCCGTGTGCCGGCATCGATCCTGCGCATAGGCGTCCCCGGCGAGACCCTGCTCGACGTGCTGCCGCGTATGCGCGAGGCCTACTGCGGCACGATCGCCTACCAGTTCGAGCACCTCTCCTCGCACCAGCAGCGGACCTGGCTGCGCGAGATGGTCGAGACCGGCGCCCACCGCCAGCCGCTCGATGACGACGAGAAACGCCGCCTGCTCGGCCGCCTGGTCGACGTCTTCGAGTTCGAGCGCTTCATCGAGAAAGCCTATTTGGGGCAGAAGATCTTCTCGATCGAGGGCCTCGACACCATCGTGCCGATGCTCGACGAGCTGGTCACCCTCGCCGGTCGTGCAGGCGCCGAAGAGGTCGTCTTCGGCATGGCCCACCGCGGCCGCCTCAGCGTTCTCGCCCACAACCTAGGCCGCTCGGTCGAGTCGATCCTGGCCGAGTTCGAGGGAGCCAAGCAGATCGAGATGGTCAAGGCGGTCGCCTCGATCCCCCACGGCGGCACCGGCGACGTCAAGTACCACTACGGCCACCGGGGAACCTACGAAACGCATGAGGGCGAGAAGATCGCCGTCCGCCTATATCCCAACCCGAGCCACCTCGAGTTCGTCGACCCGGTGGTCGAGGGCGGGACCCGCTTCCTCCAGTCGGAGATCGACGGGCCCAGGCTGGAGCACGAACCGAAGCGCGCGGTGCCGGTGCTGCTGCACGGCGACGCCGCCTTCCCCGGCCAGGGTGTGGTCGCCGAGACGCTCAACCTGCAGGCGCTGCGCGGCTACGCCACCGGCGGCACGATCCACGTCATCCAGGACAACCAGGTGGGCTTC
>JASLJO010000162.1 GCA_030152505.1 Solirubrobacterales bacterium
CCTCGAACTGGCGGATACTCAAAACGGCGGTCTAATTAGACCGCCGTTTGTCAGGGCGAGGGAGACCCCGCCCACTCCCCAACTACGACGAAGGAACCACCAGAACCGGCCGCTCGGTCTGGTGCAACAGCTTGTAAGGCGTCGAGCCGAGGATCGCTCCTTTGAGCGGGGTCTCGCCGGAGCTGCCGACGACGATCATGCGTGCATCGCGCCGCCGGGCGACGTCGAGCACAGCCTCGGCCCCCCGCTTGGGCACCAGTTCGTAGGCGACCCCGACCCCGGCGGCCAGCGCCTGCTGCTCGGCTTTGGTCATCAGCTTTTCGCCGAACTCCTCGATCGCCTCCTCGTGTTCCGCGATCTCACCCCCCCAGATCCCCGGCGGCGAGTAGCCGAAGACGACCGCGACCTCGTCGCCGAGGCTCTTTGCCAGGTCCAGCGCCCGCGACAGTGCCGCCTTGCTCGAGTCCGACCCGTCGTATCCGACGACTATCGAACCCATCTCAGCCCTTCCCCCCGGACGCGATGCCGCCGGTCGCTGGCTCCGATTCGCCCTCGAGAAAGCCCGGCGGCGCGACCTCCGTCTTCTTGTGGAAGAACTCCGGCACCGCCCGCCATTGAACCGCCATCAGGATGAAGCCGAGGATGAGGAAGAAGACGGCGATCACCAGCGGCGGACCGAGGCCGAACCAGGAGTTGCCCGATTCGGAATTGGCCGGATCCGAGAGTTCGATCCCGTTCTTGATCAGCAGGTAGAAGAGGATCGCCGCGCCGAAGGCCGGGCCGACGCCGACGAAGAAGAAGTTCTTGACGCTGCGCAGCAGCTCATGGCGGTAGTAGATCGCGCAGGCGATTCCGGTGAGGCCGATGTAGAAGGAGATCATCAGCCCCAGTGCCGCCAGCGAGTCGAACAGGATGTCTTCGCTGACCAGGGTCAGGCTGACGTACCAGACGATCGAGGCGACACCCATCGCAATGGTCGATACATGGGGGGTGAGGAAGCGCGGGTGCACCTTGCCGAGGCTCTTCGGCATCGCATTCGAGCGGGCCATCGAGAGCGTCGTGCGCGCGGTCGGCAGGATCGTCGTCTGAGTCGACGCCGCGGCCGAGGAGAGCACCGCGATGATCAGGATCTTGTCAAGCGGCGAGCCGAACACCTCCGTGCCGAGCGCGCTGAGCACGTCTTCCTGGTTGGTGACCAGCTGATCGACGCCGGCGTAGGCCTGGGCCGCCACCGCGACGATCACGTAGATGCCGAGCAGGATCAGGGTACTGGCGACCGTTGCCCGACCGGGCGCCTCGTCGGGGTTCTCGGTCTCCTCGTTGACGGTGGCGGTCGTGTCCCACCCCCAGTAGATGAACACGGCCAGGAGGAGGCCGGCGGAGAGCTCGCTGGGGCTGAGGCTGAACGGGTTGATCCAGGAGAAGCTCGGGTCGATCGAGCCGGGGAGCGCGTCGCCGCTGTAGACCTTGACCAGCGCCACCACGGCGAAGATCGCCAGGGTGATTATCTCCGCCGCCAGCAGCCCGACCTGGGTCCGCGCCGAGAGCTCGATCCCGATCACGACGATCGCGGTCATGATCACGATCCAGAGCACACCGACGGCGGTCACAGCCGCCGTTGAAGCCGCCGCCGAGTCCCAGCCGAAGAGCAGGAAGGTGTAGAGACCGGCGATCTGCGCCAGATTGGCCATCACGATCACATCGGCGACGACGATCGTCCAGCCCGCGATCCAGCCGAGCTGCGGGCCCATCGCCTTGGTCACCCAGGAGAAGCTGGTGCCGCAGTCGGGGTCGGCTTTGTTCATGTAGTAGTAGCCAGCGGCGACCAGGAACATCGGGATGAAGGCGAGCAGCAGGATCGCCGGCGACTGCAGGGCCACGGCGGCGGCGATGAAGCCGAGCGTCGCGGCGAGGCTGTAGCCGGGAGCGGTCGACGCGACCCCGATCACGACGCTGGAGACGAAGCCGATCGCGTTCTTCTTCAGCCCCTTGTCCCCGCTGCTCGGAATCGGAGCCCTGACGGCTGGCGCCGGGCCGGGGGTGGGAGCCGCTGAACTCTCCATGCGTACGACAGTACGGCGAAACATCGGCACTTCACAAGTGGCAGATGTCCCAAACTTGGGTTAGAGCCTTGTACTCTCTGTACAAGGCTTTGCTTGAAACTTGACCCAACGAACACTTGATTGAGAGAGTCAGCGGAGCTAGCTTTATCCAGAACGTCGTAGGACGAGAGGAGCAAACGCATGGCCATCGCGTCGAAGCCGCCCGGTGCAGTCGAGACCGGCCTCCAGGAGCTGGCCCTGCGACATCTCTGGATGCACTTCTCGCGCATGGGCTCCTATGGCCCAGACCACGAGATCCCGATCATCACTCGCGGCGAGGGCTGTTACGTCTACGACGAGCACGGCAACCGCTACCTCGACGGCCTCTCCGCCCTCTTCTGCGTCAACGCCGGTCACGGTCGCGCCGAGCTCGGCGAGGCGGCGGCACGCCAGGTCGAGGAGCTCGACTTCTACACGCTGTGGAGCTACGCGCATCCGCGCGCGATCGAGCTGGCGGCGCGGATCGCCTCGCTTGCCCCCGGCGACCTCAATCGCGTCTTCTTCACCTCCGGCGGCTCGGAGGCGGTCGAGTCGACGTTGAAGCTGGCCCGCAACTACCACCGCATCCACGGCAAAGGCCAGAAGCACAAGGTGATCGCCCGCGAGATCGCCTACCACGGCACCTCGCTCGGCGCCCTCTCGGCCACCGGCATCACCGAGCTGCGCTCGCAGTTCGAGCCGCTCACCCCCGGCGGCTGCCATGTGCCCAACACCAATACCTACCGTTGGCCCGAGGATCGCCACCCGCTCTGGGCGGCAAACGCGATCGAGGAGCGGATCGTCTTCGAGGGTCCCGAGACGGTCGCCGCGGTGATCCTCGAGCCGGTCCAGAACGCCGGCGGCTGCTTCGTCCCGCCGGACGGCTACTTCGAGCGGGTCCGCGAGATCTGCGATCGCTACGACGTGCTGATGATCTCCGACGAGGTGATCTGCGCCTGGGGCCGTCTCGGCCACTGGTTCGGCTGCGAACGCTTCGGCTACGTCCCCGACGTGATCACCGTGGCCAAGGGCCTGACCTCCGCCTACGCGCCGATGGGCGGGGTGATCGTCTCCGATCGCGTCGCCGAGGCCTTCATGCACGACACCGCCTCCTTCTCGCACGGCTTCACCTTTGCCGGGCACCCCGTCGCCGCGGCGGTGGCGATGGCCAACCTCGACGTCTTCGAGCGCGAGGACCTCTGCGGTCATGTGCTCGCCAGGGAGGGCGAGTTCCGCCAGATGCTCGAGAGCCTGCACGACC
>JASLJO010000175.1 GCA_030152505.1 Solirubrobacterales bacterium
GGAGGCGACCCTGGCGATCAGGTTCTGCCGTTTCGAGACGCGGGCAGGGTCGACGCCGGCCGCATAGGAGATCAGCGTCGCCCGCTCGAAGTCGGTCGCCCCTTCACCAGGCCAGCCGACGGCGCCGACCAAGCCTTCGTACCAGCTGCGCGCGTCGGTGGCTTCTTTGCCGGCTTTGTTGACGTCGGCCGGCGCCACCCCGGCGGCGGCGAACGAGGTCAGCGCCCAGTCGCCGCCGAAGCCGGGGATTTCGCCGCTTTCTTTCTGCAGTCCTTTGAGATAGGTGACGCCTTCGTTCCTGGCTTTTTCGATCTGTTCGGCGGTGGCGGTGGCCGACGCCGTGGCGGGCGCCAGCAGTGAGCCGATCGCCACGGCGATCAACGCCACGCGGCAGGTGGTGGGACGCATGATGGATCTCCTTCCGTTCGCGAGAACAGGGTCCGTTTACGTGTGCGTCAGGCGGCGAGTATTCGGACTCGGATTCGGCGCCTCGAATCGGCGGCGCCCTTCCATACCGTTGCGCGTCAGTCCCGGATTCGCACCGGGTTCCCTCGAGCGCTTGACGTTTGCAATCTATTGAGGCGAGCGGCGGCGCGGAGAACGCTTTGGCCGAATCTCCTATAGGTTCGGCTCGACCAAATCCACGGATCGGTGGACGGGGAAGCCGGTGAGAAACCGGCGCGGGCCCGCCACTGTGACCGAGCGAATGCCCGCCGCACGCCATGCGGCAGCCACTGGCCTCCGGGCCGGGAAGGCGCGGCGGGAAAGGCTCGGAAGCCAGGAGACCTCCCTCCGATCCCTCCGTCTAGCCCTCGAGGAAAGGGGTTCAAGGATGCAAGCAGTCTCGCTTCGACACGTGTACGCGCTCTGTGCGGTGGTTCTCTCTCTCGCAGTGCTGCCGGCCACGGCCGCGGCCACCTCCACCCAGGGAGAAATCGACACCGCGATCGGTAAGGCGGTCGAATACGTCCGCAGCCAGCAGGACCCGCTCAGCGGCGAACCCTTCGGCTACGAACACGGCTCCTTCAGCAGCGACTGGGTGGCCACCTCGCTGGCCGCCGCCGGTGTCAGCGCGGCGGACGTCCACGCCGCGGCCCCCGGCAGCCCGAGCCTGCGGGACTTCCTGCTCAGCGACTACGCGGATTTCTGGAGTGGCCCGCCGACCAAAGCCGTGACCGAATATGAGCGCGCGACGCTGGTCTCATACGCAGCCGGCATCGACCCGGCGCGCCTCTCCGCCGACCTGAATCTTCCGGGTCAGATCGCGGGAGAGTGGAACCCTGCCGCCGGCAGCTTCGGCGCAGCGAGTGTCAACAGCACGATCTTCGGAATCCTCGCCCTGCGGACCGCGCCGGTGCCAGCCTGGGCCCTTGCCCCCGCCGTCGGCTACCTGCGCCAGAGGCAGCACGACGACGGTGGGTGGACCTTCTCTGCGGACACGAGTTCCGCGGCAAAGGCGGAACCGAGCGAACCCGACATGACCGGCGCGGCGATCGCGGCGCTCTGCGAGGCCGGGGCCCCCGCCTACGACCCCTCCGTCGCTCCGGCCCTCACCTACCTGAAGAGCCTGCTGGTCAACGCAACCGGTGCCTTCCACTACGCCTTCGGCGACAACGCCGACGCCACCGCCTGGGCCGTGAGTGGCCTCACCGCCTGCGGGATCGATCCCCAGTCCGCCACCTGGACGACCGCCGCCGGCAAGACGCCGATCGACCACCTGCTCTCCCTTCAGGTTCCCTCCGGCGCCGAAGCGGGCGGCTTCGGCTACGAAAACACGAGCGAAGCGAACCTCTACTCGACCCAGGACGCCCTGCGGGCGATCGCCGGCGGCGTCTTCACCGCCGAACCGCCGGTCCGCGACGACCCCTCGCAGCCACGGGTCAGCCCGCCCCCGACGGTCCCGCCGGGCACCCAGGTTCCGCACCTGCTGGCGTTGGAGCTGGCCCCCGGCAACGTACGGATGTGCGAGGTGACGGCAGCGGTGGGAGCGCCCCTGGCGGCGGTGCTGGACGCGGCCAAGGCCGGAGCCGTGCCGGCCAACTGCATCACCTCGTTCTCGCTCTCCGACGGGCAGATCGTCTCGATCGACGGAGTCACCCCCGCCAATCAGGACGAAGCCTGGCTGGCGCGGCTCGACCGCGGCGCCGAGACCCTCGCCGGTGAGCAACCGGTCGGATTCGGGGAGACGATCTCGCTGCGCCTCGGTACGGCGCCGAGCAGCCTTCAGGGGCCGGCCGGGCCCGGCGGATCGACCGGACCGAGTGGAGTCCCCGGGCGGACCGGAGTCGCGGGCCCGCGCGGCAGGCGCGGAAGGCATGGCCGCGGGGCGAGAGCCGCCTGCAGGTCTCATCGCCACAGGCATCGCGCCCACAGGCGCCGCGCCCACTGCGCGGCCGGACACCGGCACCGCCGCCTCAACCACTCGAATACGCTGCCGGTGCAAATGAATCCGTGATGGAGGACCGACCTTGACCGAGCAGCTCTGGGGTGGCGAGACGATGAAGGCAGTTGAGAACTTCCCAGTGTCGGGACAACGGGTGCCCACCCCGGTCATCCGCTGGCTGGGGCGGCTGAAGGCCGCCGCGGCGCGGGTCAACGGGGAACTGGGCGGACTCGACGCCGAGCTGGCGGCGCGGATCGCCGATGCCGGCGACGCGGTTGCGGCCGGTGAGCACGACGACCAGTTCCCGGTCGACGTCTTCCAGACCGGCTCCGGCACCTCCTCCAACATGAATGCCAACGAGGTGCTCGCCAAGCTCGCCGGCGACCCGGTCCATGCGAACGATCACGTCAACATGGGCCAGTCCTCCAACGACGTCTTCCCCTCCGCCGTCCACCTGGCGGCGCTGGGCGAGGTGACGCACGACCTGCTGCCGGCGATGGAGGGGCTGCAGGAGGCGCTCGCCGAGAAGGCGGCCCGCTTCGCCGACACGGTCAAGGCCGGCCGCACGCACCTGATGGACGCGGTCCCGGTGACGCTCGGCCAGGAGTTCGGTGGCTACGCCGCCCAGGTGCGGCTCGGCATCCAGCGGATAGAGGGGACGCTGCGCCGCGTCGGTCAGATTCCGCTCGGCGGCACCGCCACCGGCACCGGCCTCAACACCCACCCCGAGTTCGCCGCCAAGGTGCGCGAGAAGCTGGCCGAGGAAACCGGCCTCGGCATCTCCGAGCCGCTCGACCCCTTCGAGGCCCAGGGCAACCGCGACGCGCTGGTCGAGCTCTCCGGTGCGCTCAAGGTCTACGCCGTCTCGCTCAACAAGATCGCCAACGACCTGGCGCTGATGGGCTCGGGCCCGCGCGCCGGCCTGGCCGAGCTGCGCCTGCCCGAGCTGCAGAAGGGCTCCTCGATCATGCCGGGCAAGGTCAACCCGGTGATGCCGGAGGTGGCGATCCAGGTGGCCGCCCAGGTGATCGGCAACGACGCCGCGGTCACCGTCGCCGGCAGCCAGGGCCAGTTCGAGCTCAACGTGCGGGTGCCGTTGATCGCCCGCAACGTGCTCGACTCGATCAAGCTGCTCGCCTCGGCCTCGCGCCTGCTGAACGAGAAATGCGTCGCCGGGATCGAGGCCAACGAGGAGATGACCGAGCGCCACGCCGAGGCCACCCTGGCAACCGCGACCGCGCTCAATCCTCACATCGGCTACGACCGCGCCGCTGACATCGTCAAGGCCGCCGCCGAGTCGGGCCGCTCCCTGCGCGAGGTGGCATTGGAGCAGGGAGTAGAGCCCTCCGTCCTGGAGGAAGCTCTAGACCACCGCCGCATGGCGCGTCCACACGACTAACCCTGCAGGGTGACGAAGCGCTCCTCCGTCAACTCCAGGACCGCGAATGCGGGGCCCTCGCGGGTGTTGCCGGAGTCCTTGACGCCGCCGTAGGGCATCTGGTCGGCGCGGAAGGTCGGCACCTCGTTGATCAGGACGCCGCCGTATTCGAGCGTCGCCGCCGCCTCGAGGCCACGGCCCATGTCCCGGGTGAAGACGCCGGCCTGCAGGCCGAACTTCGAGTCGTTGGCCATCCGCAGCGCCTCGCCGAAGTCGTCGTAGCGGTCGATCGTCGCCACCGGGCCGAAGATCTCCTCGCACCAAACCTTCGCCTCGTGGGGCGGCCCGCCGAGCAGGGTCGGGGCGAGGCAACGCCCCTCGTCGACCAGCTCGCCGCCGGTGAGCAGCTGGGCGCCGCCGGCGACGGCATCGTCCACCCACTCCTTGACCCGGTCGCGATCGCCGGGCGATATCAGCGGACCGACGTCGGTCTCGGGGTCGAGCGGGTCGCCCACCCGCAGTGCCTCGGCGTTGGCGGCGAGCCGTGCCGTGAACCCGTCGGCGACCTCCTCGTGGACGAGGATGCGCTGGATCGAGATGCAGCTCTGGCCGGCGTGCGAGAAGGCGTGCAGCCTGGCTTTGTCGGCGGCCATCTCCCAGTCGCCGTCGCTGTGGACGACCAGCGGCGCGTTGGAGCCGAGCTCGAGGTTGACCTTCTTGTGCGGGACCCTGCTGCGGATCCCCCAGCCGACCTCGGCCGAGCCGGTGAAGCTGAGCGCGCCGATGAGCTCGTGCTCGACGATCGCGTTGCCCACCTCCGAGCCGGGGCCGGGGACGACGCTGAGCCAACCCTCGGGCAGCCCCGCCTCGAGAAGGATCGCGGCCAGCTTCAGCGCTGAGATCGGCGTCTGCCCGGCCGGCTTGAGCACGACGGCGTTGCCGGCGGCGATCGCCGGGCCGAGCTTGTGGGCGACGAGGTTGAGCGGGAAGTTGAAGGGGCTGATCGCGCCGACAACGCCGAAGGGCACCCGCATCATCACCCCGAGCTTGCCCGCTCCAGGAGCCGACGCCTCCATCGGCACGGTGCCGCCGCTCAGCTTGCGCGCCTCGACCGCGGAGAAGGTCAACGTGTCGACGCAGCGGCCGGCCTCGGCCTCGGCCGTCTTCAGCGGCTTGCCAGCCTCGGCGGCGATCGTCAGCGCGAGGTCGTCGCGGCGCTCGGCGACCAACTCGGCGGCGCGGTCGAGCACCGTCGCGCGCTCGTACTGGGGAAAGTCGCCGGACTCGAAGGCGGCACGGGCGGCGATCGCGCAACGGTCGACCAGCGCCGCGTCGCCAAGCGCGACCCGGCCGACGACGGTGCCGTCGTAGGGGCTCTCGACCTCGCCCCACTCGCCGGTTCCCCTCCATTCCCCGGCGGCAAGGAGCTCGTGGTCGACTGCTTGCACCGTCCGCGTCGCCATCTAGATGATTGACTCCATGGCCGCGTGCGCCTCGGGGCGCGGAGCCACGCGCGTCATCCAGGTGTGCGGGGTCGTGGTGTTAATCATCTAAAGCGTAGAGCAGGCCGAGACTCCCCTTTCCCGAATCTGTTGACCCAGAGATGCGCCTCCGCCTGACCACCCTGCTCATCTTCCTTCTCCTGGCGCCCAGTGCCCAGGCCGGCGTGCGCTGGGTCGTGCTCGGCCACGGCTTCGGCCACGGGGTCGGGATGAGCCAGTACGGAACCTACGGCTACGCCAAGCACGGATGGGGCTACCGCGCGATCCTCGGCCACTACTACTCGGGGACGACGATCGGCACCCTGAGAGGCCCCCGGATCGTACGTGTGCTGATCGACATCAGCGGTGGCGACGTCGGCTTCGGCGGTGCGACCAGCGCCTGTGGCAAGACGCTCGACCCGCGGCGCAGCTACGCCGCGCACCGGGTCGGGCGCGACGTGCAGCTGCGCGCCGCCGGCGGCAAGGCACTGGCCAATTGCGGGCGCGGGCTGCGCGCCGCCGGTCACGGCCAGGTCTCGATCGGCGGCGGCGCCTACCGCGGCGCGCTCGAGGTGGTGCCGACCGCGGAACGCGCCGGCTCGCTCAACGCAATCAACGCAGTGCCGATCGATCAGTACGTCAAAGGCGTCGTTCCGAACGAGTCACCGGCGTCCTGGCCCCTGGCGGCGCTACAGGTTCAGGCAGTGGCCGCCCGCTCCTACGCCCTTGCCGGCCAGATCGACGGCAACGGCTTCGATCTCTACGCCGACGTCCGCAGCCAGGTCTACGGCGGCCTGGACAGCGAGGCCGCGTCCAGCAACCGGGCGGCCGAGCTGACCAGGGGCCAGGTGGTCATGTACCAGGGACAGATCGCCCAGACCTTCTTCTCGGCCTGCTCCGGCGGCCACACCGAGAGCGTCCAGAACGTCTTCTTCGGCCCACCGATCCCGTATCTGGTGGCGTTCCCGATCCCTACGACGGCGCCTGTCCCCTGCATAGCTGGAAGCTCTCCTTCACGGGCCGCGAGATCAGCGCCCGCTTGGGCAGCTATCTGAATGGCCAGCTGAAGCGGGTCGTCGTGACCAAACGCGGCGCGTCTCCCCGGATCGTCTGGGCGAAGCTCTACGGCACCGGCGGTGTCACGACGATCCGCGGCGACCAGCTCAAGTCGGCGCTCGGCGCCTACGACAGCTGGATGGACTTCCGCAAGATCGTCAACGGCAAGGTGGTCGGTGGTGGCGGAGGGGACAAACAACCACCCCCGCCCTCGGGGCCCGCCGGCGGGGTTGGCAGATAGGCGCAGTCAACCGTCGGGAAAGGGCTGAATCGGAATGCCGTGATCGGTCTCGCGCATGCCGAGCTCGTAGGCGGCACCGCCTGGGAGGGAGAGCTGTAGGGGTTCGAGAGCAGGGCGTTCGACGGTCAGCTCCAGGTCCGAGACGGAGCAGTTGATCGTGTGGTGTTCGGGACCCTTGGGGTCGGCGTAGACCCAGCCGACAAAGTCCTTGCGCGGGGCTGAGACCCTGCCCCTGACGACGATGTCCTCGCCGGGAAGGACGAAGCTGCATTCACCGGGGGACTCTTCGACGCTCGCGTCGCGGATCTTGCCAAAGCCGCCCAGGCGGTACGGCTTGCCTTCGAGCATCAGCATTCCCGAGGGAACCCAGGGGGTGGTCCAGGGGCCGAGCTTGATGCGCGCCGCTCCCCCGTCGAAGTAGGTGTCAGCGTGGCCGGTGAAGCCGGTGCCCTCGAGCCAGACCCAGCGCTCGGCGTGCTCGCTGCCCCAGTTGTGGCCGATCATGCCCGGCCAGCCGGCGAGCTCGATCGTCTCCCCGTCGATCTCGAGCCTGCCGTCGAAGTGGGCGTCGGGATAGGGGGCGACGAACTTGGTTTTCGGCAGGCGCGTCTCGTAGAGCCGATCCGAGGGCAGGTACTTGCAGGGCTCGGCGTCGCCGGCGAAGGTCAGGTCCCAGGAGGCCTTGACCGGGTCGGTGTCGACGGCGCCCACCGCACGCCCCGGTCCGATCTCGGCGGCGCCGACCTTGATCCAGGCGCCTTCCGGCGCCGACAGCTCACTCGCCGGAAAGGTGACCTTGGTCGCGCGCGGACCCGCCGCTTCGCGGTCGAAGAGGACGAACCAGATCGAGGCGTTCGGCTCGGCGCTGGGGCGCTTGTGGACCGTGTGGCGGATCCAGATCCCCTGCCCGCCCCCGGGCCGGCAGGCCTTGATGTAGAAGCTCTCGTAGTGGCCGGCCTTGGCGGCGACCCGCGGGAACCGCGCTCCCTGATCCATGCTCAGACCTTAATCGTGATCACGTCGCCGTCGTGGACGACGTAATCGCGGCCCTCGATGCGCAGCACGCCTCGATCCCGCCCGACCGAGTAGCCACCGCACTCCACGAGCTGCTCCCAGCCGATCACCTCGGCTTTGACGAAGGCTTCCTGGATCTCGGTGTGGATCGTGCCGGCAGCCTCGAGGGCGGTTGCGCCGCGCTGCAGCGGCCGCGCGACCGCTTCCTTGTCCTCGCCGGCGGTGAAGAAGGTGATCAGCTCGAGCAGGTCATAGGCGGCGCGGACGAGGCGGTCGAGGCCCGAGCCCTCCACCCCGTAGGACTCGCGCATCTCCTCGGCTTCGCCGGGATCGAGCTCGGCCAGCTCGCCCTCGATGCGGGCGCTGACCGCGACCACGCCGGCACCGACCTCGGCGGCGTGGGCGGCGACCGCCGCGGGCGGCTCGGCGTCGCCCTCGTCGACATTGGCGACGTAGAGGATCGGCTTCGAGGTCAGCGCCTGCAGGTTGGCCGGGCCGTGGGCGGCCGCGTCGGGAACCGGCACCGAGCGGGCCGGCCTGCCGGCTGCCAGCGCCTCCACCACCTGCTCCAGCCAGTCGCGCTCGGCGACCGCGTCGGCGCCGCCCGACTTGGCACCCTTGCGCACCCGGTCGAGCCGCCGCTCGGCCTGCTCGTAATCGGAGAGGACCAGCTCGGTCTCGATCGTCTCGATGTCGGCCAGGGGGTCGATCCGGCCGTCGGGATGGGGCACCCCGGTGTCGGCATGGCAACGGACGACGTGGCAGATCGCGTCGGTCTCGCGGATCGAGGCGAGGAACTGGTTGCCCAGTCCCTCGCCCTCGGAGGCGCCTTTGACCAGGCCGGCGATGTCATGGAAGGAGATCGTCGCCGGCACCAACTCCGAGCTGCGCACCGTCTCGCCCACCTGGCGCAGGCGCTCGTCCGGCACCTGGGCGATCGCCACGTTGGGCTCGATCGTCGTAAAGGGATAGTCCCCGGTCTGCGCCCCACCCTTGGTCAGCGCGTTGAACAGGGTCGACTTGCCCGCGTTGGGCAACCCCACGATCCCGACCTTCATAGGGCAAGGGGCACGATCAGGCCGAGGAGGACACCGAGGACGGCGCCGACAACGACATCGGACGGGTAATGCATGCCGAGGTATGGACGCCCAAGTGCCAGGGCGAAGGCGAGGACGAACGCAAGCGCCCCGAGGGGCTCGACCCGGGTCATCGCGGTCGCCACGGCAAACGACGAGGTCGCGTGCGCCGAAGGAAAGCTCAACGAGCTGGGCGCCCCGCCGAGCGGAGGCAACCCCTCGAGCACCGGCCGCGGACGCCTGACGAGCGCCTTGACCACGTAGTTCAACCCGATCGCGATCGGTCCGAGAAAAGCGCAGATCAACCACGCTTCCCGATTCCCCCCATCGAAGATCGCCAGCAAAACCCCAACCCCAAACCACACCGCCCCATTGTTCCCAGCCTTCCCCAATCCCTTCGCAGCTCTCTCCAAACCGGGGCTGTGCCAGCGCGTACGCATGAAGCGCAATGCTCTGAGATCGAGCTTCTCCACGGCCGCGCAGGATATGGGAGTCAGGGGTGCCCGGGGGTGCCTCGCGGAGCGGCGCACCGGCTAGAGATCCCGGCCGCGAAGCGGCACCAGATTCCACCGCCCAAAGGGCGGTGGTGGGCACCCCCGGAGACACCCCTGACTCCCCCACCCTCCAAGGTCGATCAAAATCAGAACACCCCATGCCCTTCGTCCCCGACTACACCCACACCCCCGGCCACCACTGCGGCTCGACCGCGCTGCGCAACCTGCTCGCCTTCCACGGCGCCGAGATCAGCGAGGAGATGGCCTTTGGGCTGGGCGCCGGCGCCTGCTTCTACTACGTGACGATCGAGGACGCCTCGCCGACCCGGTGGTTCAACGGTCGCACGGCGAGGCTCGAGGAGAACTTCGACGAGCTGACCGGGGCCGCGCTGGAGCTGCGCACCTTCGGGCCCGACGACGACGGCGCCTGGGAGGCGGCGCGGGCGGAGGTCGACGCGGGCCGGCCGGTCCTCCTGCTCACCGACCTCTACCACCTCGACCATTACGGCAACTCTGCCCACTTCCCGGGCCACGCCGTCGTCCTCGCCGGTTACGACGACGAGGTGGCACATCTCTCCGACACCGGCTTCGAGGAGCTGCAGACGACGCGGCTGGAGAGCCTCGACCGGGCTCGCCACAGCGAGCACCCGGCGTACCCCCTCGCCGGCCATATGTTCACCGTCGACGGTGAGGTCTCCCCCGAGCGCCTGCGCGAGGCGGTCCCGGCGGCGATCGAGCGAGCGGCGAAGGCGATGGTCGAGCCCGAGTTCCGCGACTTCTCCGGACTCGACGCGGTGCGCCGCCTCGCAACCGAGGCGGGCTCCTGGCCGGAGGTCGCCGGGGACTGGCAGTGGTGCGCGCGCTTCGGCTATCAGGTGATCGAGCGCCGCGGCACCGGCGGCGGCGCCTTCAGGCTGATGTACTCGCGCTTCCTCGCCGAGGCGGGGCGGCCAGAGGCGAGGCTCGCCACCGAAGCGGCAGAAGCATGGACCGCGCTGGCCGGCACCTTCCACGCCGCCAGCGAGCACGATCAGCCGGAACCACGCCTTTGGCGCGCGATAGACACTGCGGCCAACCGTATGGCCGAGACGGAGGAGCGTCTCTGGACCGAGTTGGCCAATCCGTAGTTATCCCCTATGGAGTCCACGAGGCCCATGGTGTACCGTTTTTAACTGCGGGAGGCGGGTAGCTCTAAATTGAACCCGTCTTGGAGGAGAGTCTCATATGAGAAGCAAGCGTGGCCCATTGGGGCTTCTCGTCATTCCCGCCGTATTCCTCGTTCTCGCATTGGGGGCATCCAGTGCGCAGGCTGAATTCGGCATCGCGCGCTGGGAAGCGCTGACCTGCAAAGTGGACGCAAGCGCTCCTGGTCTAGGCAACTGGGCCGCAAACGGCGCGCCGTGTGTGAAAACCAGCCCGGAAGCGGACTTCTTCACGCAGGCAGCCGGGCATCCGAAATATGGGATCAACGCTTTCCTCATGAACCAGGTGGGGGGGCCGCCTCCCAATGTCCCAGACGGGTTCTTGAAACACAGCCGAGTGGAACTCCCCGTCGGCCTTGGCGTCAATCCACTGGCCACGCCCCAGTGCACCGTGGAGAAACTCGCCGAAGTCGTCGCGCCAGGGCCCCCGCTGGTCTCGAAATGCACCACCGAAGTGCCCGGCTCGTTGGTCGGAGTGAATTACCTGACGACGATCGTTCCCGGTCCGGCGGAAGCCACCATCCCGGCCCTCGTCTACAACATCGAAACGCCGGACGACCCCGAATCGCCGTACTACGGCGCTTCCTCGCTGGCGGGCTTCAACGCGGCCGGGGAGCCGACTTACCTCGTCGGCGACCTGGACCCGAAAGACCAGCACATCTCCTTCACGACCAAGCCCGACCTCCACGCCCCGCCCCCCTTCGTCATCGGCTCGCGGCTCGTCTTCAATGGCGAAGCAGGCGAGGGCTACGTCACCCTGCCGAGCGAATGCAACGGCCCGCAGATTTCGGTCTTCAATGCCTTCTCACAGCCATATCCGGTGCCGCCGGGTCCGGAACTCGAACGTACGGCTGTGTCCGCCACCCCGTATAGCGCGACCGGCTGCAACCTGGTCCCGTTCGAACCGAAAGTCGATGTGACGGTCAACAGCAAGACCGATTCGCCCGATCCGGCTACCCTCGACGTCTTCATCCCCTACAACCCGGATCCGACCAAAATCCAGAGTGCACAACTGCACGTCGCGGAGATCACCCTGCCCGAAGGAGCGGGGATCAACCCCTCATCGGCCAATGGCCTGGAAGCCTGCACCGACGCCCAGTTCGGCGCGGGCACGAACAACCCGATCACCTGTCCGGCGGCCTCGAAGGTCGGCTCAGTCGAAGTGGAAACCCCAGCGTTGCCGGGGATTCTCGGCGGCGAGGTCTACGTCGGGCAGCCGCTCAACAACAACCCCAGCTCAGGTGAACAGTTCAGGCTCTTCCTGCATGTCACCTCGGCACGCTTCGGAGTCAACGTGCGGCTGGTCGGAAACGTCTTCCCGAACCCGCAGACCGGGCAGCTGACCGCCCTGGTGAAGGAAAATCCGCAGGCGCCGTTCGAACATTTCAGAGTCCACATCGACGGCGGGCCGAGGGGTGTGCTGACGACGCCGGACACCTGTGGGCCGCACAAAACGATCTCGCAGCTGACGCCGTTCTCGTCTTCGGTGCCGACTGAAACGAGCAGCGAATTCACGCTGACCGAAGCAGCCAGTGGCGGGGCCTGCCCGAAAACGCTCGCCGCCCGGCCGTTCGACCCGGACTACACCGCCGGGCCTCAGGGCACCAAGGCGGGCGCGTTCAGCCCCTTCGACCTGCACATCGGGCGGCCCGACGGCGCTCAGGAGATCCGCAAGGTCGAAGCGAC
>JASLJO010000324.1 GCA_030152505.1 Solirubrobacterales bacterium
CGGGCGGCCGTTCGCATAGCGGACGGTGACCTGGGTCTTGCCGTCGGGGCCAAGATAGTCGAGGGTGCCGTCCTTGCGGACGGCGGCGAGGCGCTCCGCCAGCCGGTGGGCGAGGTGAACCGGCATCGGCATCAGTGCCTCGGTCTCGTCAGTGGCGTAGCCGAACATCATCCCCTGGTCGCCCGCACCCGCCAGCAGCAGTTCGTCGTCGGCGGCCGAGCCGGTGCGGGTCTCGTGCGAGGCGTCGACCCCCTGGGCGATGTCGGGCGACTGCTTGTCGAGCGAGACGAGAACCGAGATGTGGTCGCAGTTGTAGCCGTAGTCGCCGTGGTCGTAGCCAATCCCGCGGATCGTCTCGCGGACCAGCTCGGGCACGTCGAGGTGGACGCCGGTCGAGATCTCACCGGAGACGACCGCCATGCCGGTGTTGACCATGGTCTCGCAGGCGACGCGCCCCTCGGGATCGCCCGCCATCACCGCATCGAGGATCGCATCGGAGATCTGGTCGCAGACCTTGTCGGGATGACCCTCGGTGACGGACTCGGACGTGAACAGGTACTCGCCCTCGGCGAGCGGCTCGATGGTCGACATGAGACGGAAGGGTACCGGGGCATGCGGTGTCACGCACGCCCCCGGCGACCGGTGTGGGGGATGAAATCGATTATCAGGGGGATGCCCTCGAGACCGTAGGTCTCGCGCATCCGGTTCTCGAGGTGGTAGGCCCAGTCGCGCACGATCAGGCGGCGATCGTTGACCTGGATGGCGAAGCGCGGCGGCCGCTCGCCCACCTGCGCCGCGTAGTAGAGGCGCAGGCGGCGGCCGCGTCGTGACGGGGGCGGCGTCGTGGCGACCACGTCGGCGACGAAGCGGTTCAGCTCGGGCGTTGGGACCCGCGAAGCCGCCCGGTCGGCCAGCTCGAGTGCCTTTGGCAACAGCTTGACCACGTTGCGGCCCTCGGTGGCCGAGCAGGTGACGACCTCGGGGCGCAGACGCAGCTTGCGCTCGACCCGTGCGCGGGCGTCGTCGACGTCGGTGGTGCCGATGTCCCACTTGTTCAGTGCCAGCAGGGTCGCGCAGCCGGCCCGCATCGCCAGCTCGGCGATGCGCAGGTCCTCGGCCGTGACTCCGTCGGAGGCGTCGCAGACGACGATCGCCACGTCGGCGCGCTCGACCGCCAGCTCGGAACGGAGCTGGGCGTAGTAGTCGACCGTGCCGGCGACCTTGGAACGGCGGCGCAGGCCGGCCGTGTCGACCAGCAGCACGGGCCGGCCGTCGACCTCGAGCTCGGTGTCGATCGCGTCGCGGGTCGTGCCGGCCCGCGCGGAGACGATCACGCGCTCGCTGCCGAGAAAGGCGTTGACCAACGAGGACTTGCCGGCGTTGGGACGGCCGACGACGGCGATGCGGACGGGCTCGTCGCCAGCGGCCGGAGGCGGCAGCTCACCCAATCGCTCGACCATCCGGTCGAGCAGGTCGCCGGTGCCGAGGCCGTGCGTGGCCGAGACCGGGATCGGCTCGCCGAGGCCGAGCTTGTGGAACTCGGCGCCGATGTGCTCGTCACCGGGACGGTCGACTTTGTTGACGACGACGAGGACGGGGATGTCGCTGCCGCGCAGGGTCTTCGCCAGCTCGGCGTCGCCGGCCCGCAGCCCGGCGCGACCGTCGACCACCAGCAGGATCGCGTCGGCCTCGGCGATGCCGATCCGCGCCTGGCGCTGCACGTCCTCGGCCAGCTCGCCCTCGTCGGCGACGTCGATGCCGCCAGTGTCGAGCAGCTCGAAGGCGAGCCCGTTCCACTCACAGGGGACCCGCTTGCGATCGCGGGTGACACCAGGCTCCGCGTGGGTGACCGCCTCGCGCCCGCCCGCGAGCCGGTTGACCAGAGTCGACTTGCCGACGTTCGGAAAGCCGACGACAGCGACCGTCGGGACGGCGCTCATCGCCGACCGTCCAGTGAACCGTTTGCCCCCGTACACGGTGGGAAAGTGACCACTCGACTCATGCGATGCCTCTGTCACGAGCGAGGCCGACCACCTGCTCTACGACCTGCTCCTGAGACAGGCCGGTGGTATCGATCTCGACCGCGTCCTCGGCGGCACGGAGAGCGCTGTGCTCGCGGCTCTCGTCGCGCTCGTCGCGCTCGCGCTGGGCGGCGAGAACCTTCGCCTCGTCCTCGCCGCTCTGGGCGGCACGACGCCGGGCGCGCTCCTCGGCTGATGCGGTGAGGAAGACCTTGAGCGGCGCGTCCGGGCTGACCACGGTGCCAATGTCGCGGCCCTCGGCGACGTAGCGACCGGCCGCGATCAACCGCCGCTGCTGCGCCACCATCGCCTCCCGCACGGGCGGGTGGACCGAGACGCGGGAAGAGGCCTCGGTCACCGCTGACTCCCGGATCGTCGCGCTCACGTCCATCCCGTCGAGGCACACCCGCTCCCCCTCGAGCTCGATCCCCAGCGAACCGGCCAGCGCACCCATCGCCCGGCTGTCGTCGAGGTCGGCGTCACGGTCGATCGCGGCCAGCGCCACGCAGCGGTACATCGCCCCCGAGTCGAGGTAGGTGAACCCGAGCGCCTCGGCGACGGCGCGGGCGACGGTGGACTTGCCGGCCCCCGCGGGGCCGTCGATGGCGATGACCATGCGCGGCAGCGTACGCTGCCGCGCCGGCTACACGCTCGACGCCCAGCCAGGCCTCAGGGGTGCCTTATCTTGTTCGCTTCCGTGAGCAGTTTGAGATTGAGGCTTTTGAGTTTTTTCAGTTCCGCGAACGAGGTGTCCAGCGACTGGAAGACCGGGTTGCCGGTTTCCCCTTTGGTGCCGACATGGGTGCCTTCCACGTAGCCGGTCGGGGTTGCTTCTTTGAACTGTTTTTCCGCGAACCAGGGAGCGCCGCTGTCCCCCTGTTCGGTCGTCACGCCTTCTACTTCGATCAGGTTTTTGGTCACCACTTTTTCGACTTCTATGGTCTGATCCGTTTTTATGATTTTGCCGCACGCGGTTCCGGTCATCTGCCCCGATATGCAGGAGTTGGTGTCTTTCACGGGGGTCCTTTTTTCGACCACGGGGAAGACATTCGATTCCGCCGCTTTGTTCC
>JASLJO010000208.1 GCA_030152505.1 Solirubrobacterales bacterium
TGGAGCGCACTCGCGTCGGTGGGCCGGGGGATGCCCTCTCGCGCAGCGGCGTCCTCTTTTCGCCCCATCCACGGTCTCGCACGGCCGCATCCTCGAAGGCGAAAACCCAGCCAGCGAGAGGGCATCCCCCGGCCCTCCTACTCGAGTGCGCTCCAGGGTGCGGAGCCCGCCAGGACAGAAGCTGAGTAGGAGCTGAATGACCCGGCGGCGATGGCGGTTCGGGCGTGGGTCACCAGCTGGTGCGTGTAGGTCAGGTTGTGGAGGCAGAGGAGGCGGACGGCGGTCAGCTCCTCGGCGCGGGAGAGGTAGCTGAGGTAATCGCGGTCGTGGTGGCGGCAGGCGGGGCAGGGGCAGCCATCGGCGATCGGGTCGCGGTTCCCCTCCCAGCCGGATTTGCGCAGGTCGAGGCGGAAGCGGTTTGCCGGGTCGGGGACCAGGGCGGTGCCATGGCGGGCGAGGCGGGTGGGGATCGCACAGTCGAAGACGTCGAGTCCGAGGGCAATGCCGGCGAGCAGGTCGTCGACGTCGCCGATGCCGAGCAGGTGCTTGGGCGCCTCCACCGGCAGCAGCGGCGCGGTCAGCTCGAGCACGCCGCGCATCTCTTCCTTGTCGCGCCCGAGCGTGCCGCCGATCGCAATGCCGTCGACACCCGCCGCGGCGACCACCTGCACTGACTCACGCCGCAGGTCCTCATGCACCCCGCCCTGGACGATCCCGAAGACCGCCTGGCGCTCCGGCCCGTGCGCACCATGCCACTCCAGGCAGCGCCCCAGCCAGCGATGCGTGCGCTCCATCGACCGCGCCGTGTAGTCCCGCTCCGCGTGGTAGGGGGTGCACTCGTCGAAAACCAGGGCGATGTCGGACCCCAGCTTTGCCTGCACCTCCATCGAGACCTCCGGTGAGAGGAACAGCTCGCGCCCGTCCCGGTAAGACCGAAACCGCACCCCCTCCTCGTCGATCGAAACCACCGATCCATGGTCGCCCCCCCGACGCCCCTTCCCCTTGACCTCATCGGCCACCCCGCCGTGCGCCAGCGAAAACACCTGGAACCCCCCCGAATCCGTGATCAGCGCCCGCTCCCACCCCATGAACTCGTGCAATCCACCGGCAGCGGCAATCCGATCCGGCCCCGGCGAGACGAACAGGTGGTACGTGTTCCCCAGGATCAGCTCGTAGCCGAGTTCGCCGACCTCCAGCGACTCCAGCCCCCGCACCGTCCCCTTCGTGGCAAGGGGGATGAAGGCGGGCGTCTTGACCGGCCCGTGGGGCGTGTCCAGCACCCCGGCGCGCGCCGCTCCATCCCGCGCCTCGACCTCGAAGCTCAAACGCTGCGGCTCGGTTCGCATGGCCGATTGAAGGATCGATGCCCCTGGAGGGGACTCAATCCTTCATCTGGAGAGCAGGGACTGGCCGGTCATGGCTGCGGGCTGGGGGATGCCGAGCAGCTCGAGGGCGGTGGGGGCGACGTCGGCGAGGATGCCGTGCTGACGCAGCTCGAGACCCTCGGTGGTGACGATCAACGGCACCGGGTTGAGCGAGTGGGCGGTGTTGGGTGAGCCGTCCGGCTCGAGCATGTGGTCGCAGTTGCCGTGGTCGGCGGTGACGATGCAGGCGCCGCCCTCGGCCTCGACCGCGGCGACGACATCCGCGAGGCAGCGATCGACCTCCTCGACCGCTTCCACCGCCGCCGGGATCACACCCGTGTGCCCGACCATGTCCGGGTTGGCGAAGTTGATGATGCCGAAGCGGTAGCCGCCGCTGGACCAGTGCGAGGTGAAGGTGTCGGCGGCGGCGCGGGCGCTCATCCGCGGCTTGTGGTCGTAGGTGGGGACGTCGCGGGGCGAGTCGACCAGGTGGCGCTCCTCTCCCTCCCACTCCTCCTCGCGGCCGCCATTGAAGAAGTAGGTGACGTGGGCGTACTTCTCGGTCTCGGCGACGTGCAGCTGGCGCCCACCGGCCGCGGAGACGACCTCGGACAGGGTGGTGCTGGGCCGCACCTCCGGAAAGGCGACCGGGTAGGACCAGCCCTTGCGGTACTCGGTCATCGTCGCCAGGTCGAGCTCAGGGCCGCCGCTGCGCGAGAACTCCTCGAAACCGGGCTCGGCCAGAGCGCGGGTCATCTGCCGGGCACGGTCGGGGCGGAAGTTGATGAAGAAGGCGACGTCGCCGCCGGCGACACCGTCGTAGTCGCCGATGACGGTCGGCCTGACGAACTCGTCGGTCTCCCCGCGGTCATAGGACTCCTCGATCGCCTCGGCCGCGTCCGCGGCTTGCAGGCCGCGGGCATGGACGATCGCGTCATAGGCGAGCTTGGTCCGCTCCCAGCGGGTGTCGCGGTCCATCGCGTAATAGCGACCGCTGACCGTGGCGACGCGGCCGGCCTGACGCAGCCAGCGCTCGAGCTCGGCGAGATAGCCGCGGCCGCCGTGCGGCAGGGTGTCGCGGCCGTCGGTGAAGGCGTGGAAGACGATGTCGGGCACCCCCTCCTGCGAGGCCAGCTCGATCGTCGCCTCGATGTGCTCCCAGCCGGAGTGGACCCCGCCGTCGGAAACGAGACCGAGGAGGTGGAGGCGGCCGCGCGGACTGCGCCGGGCACGGTCGCAGGCAGCCAGCAAAGCCTCGTTCTCGAAGAAGCTGCCGTCGGCGATCGAGTCGTCGATCCGAGCGAGGTCCTGCTTGACGATCGCCCCGGCGCCGAGGTTGAGGTGGCCGACCTCCGAGTTGCCCATCTGGCCGTCGGGCAGGCCGACGTCGCGCCCCTGGGCGGAGAGTTCGGTGTGGGGATACTCAGCCCAGAGCCGATCGAAGACCGGCGTGTCGGCGAGGGAAATAGCGTTGCCAGGCCCCGGCGGGGCGAGACCCCAGCCGTCGAGGATGACCAGCGCCAGCGCGGGGACCGTCACCGCCGAGCCTTCCGGTGCGCCTTACCTACCTCTGACGTGGGAAAGGCGCACCGGAACCTCATACGGCCTCCACTATGGCCGCGAATTCCTCGGGATCGAGGCTGGCGCCGCCGACGAGCGCGCCGTCGATGTCTGGCTGCGCCAGCAGCTCGGCGGCGTTGGCGGGCTTGACCGAGCCGCCGTAGAGGATCCGCACCGCGTCGGCGACGGCGCCGCGCTCGCGCAGCACGTCGCGGATGAAGGCGCATGCCTCCTGGGCCTGCTCGGGGGTCGCGGTGCGGCCGGTGCCGATCGCCCAGATCGGCTCGTAGGCAACGACGACCCCAGCCAGCCTGTCTGACTCGACCGCGGCCAGGTCTGCCTGCAACTGACCCTCGAGTACGCCCTCGGTCTGGCCGGCGTCGCGCGCCTCCTCGCTCTCCCCCACGCAGAGGATCGGCTCGAGGCCGGCGGCGATCGCCGCCGGCACCTTGCGGGCCAACGCCTCGTCGGTCTCGTTGAAGTGCTGGCGCCGCTCGGAGTGGCCGAGGACGACCGCCTCGACGTCGAGCTCCACCAGCATCGGCGCGGAGACCTCGCCGGTGAACGCGCCCGCGCTCTCCTCGTGCATGTTCTGCGCCGCTACCTTCACCGCGGTCCCATAACGCCGCTCGACCACGGCGGTGAGCGCGGTGAACGGCGGACAGATGACGACGTCGTTCTGAGTCGCGGCGATCCGCGGCAACAGCGCGTCGACGAAGGCCGCCGCCTCGGCAACCGTCTTTTGCATCTTCCAGTTGGCGGCGATGTAGGGGGTGCGCTCAGGCATCCTTCAAAGCCTCGACTCCCGGCAGCTTCTTTCCCTCCAACAGCTTCAAGGACGCTCCTCCTCCGGTCGACACCCAATCCACTTTCTCAGCCAGGCCGAACTGGTGCAGGGCAGCCACCGAGTCGCCGCCGCCGACGACGGTGGTCCCCGGCGCCGCGGCAACTGCGTCGGCGACACTTCGCGTCCCGGCGGCGAAGGGCTCCAGCTCGAAGGCGCCCATCGGCCCGTTCCAGAGCACGGTCCCGGCGGCGGCGATCCTCAGCGCATAGGCGGCCGCGGTGCGCGGCCCGACGTCGAGGCCCATCCAACCATCGGGAACCTCGGCCCCGTCGCTCTCGCGGCGCTCGGTCGCCGCGTCGAAGCTCTGCCCCAACACCAGGTCGACCGGCAACAGCAGCTCACAGGCGGAGCTCTCGGCCCGCCGCAGCGCCTCCTCGGCGAGCTTCACCCCCTCCTCCTCGACCAGCGAGGCGCCGGTGGCGATTCCCTGGGCACGGAAGAAGCTGAAGCACATCGCGCCGCCGATCAGGATGCTGTCGGCGACCTCGAGGAAGCGGTCGATGACACCGACCTTGTCGCTCACCTTGGCGCCGCCGAGGACGACGACGAGCGGTCGCCGGGGGGACTCGACCACCCCGGTCAGCTCCTCGACCTCGCTCTGCAAGAGCAGGCCGGCGTATCCCGGCAGCCGGTGGGCGACCCCCTCGGTGCTGGCGTGCGCCCGGTGCGCGGCGCCGAAGGCGTCGTTGACGTAGAGGTCGGCGAGCGCCGCCAGAGCGTCGGCCAACGCCGGGTCGTTCTCCGTCTCGCCCGGCTCGTAGCGGACGTTCTCGAGCAGCAGCACGTCGCCAGGGCTCAACCCCTCCGCCATCGTCTCGACCTCCTCGCCGACGACGACGGGCGCCTGCTTCACGTCGCCGCCGAGCAGCTCCGCCAAGCGTTCGCCGACAGGCTTCATCGAGAGGGCGGAGTCGACCTCGCCCTTCGGCCGGCCGAGGTGGGAGACGAGGATCAGAGCGGCGCCGCTCTCGCGCAGCAATTCGATCGTCGGCAGCGCCGCCCGGATCCGGGTGTCGTCGCCGACCCTGCCCCCGTCCAGCGGCACGTTGAAGTCGACCCGGACCAGGATCCGCTTGCCGGCGACCTCGGCGTCGCGGACGCTCGCCTTAGAGAAGCTCACCGCGCTCGCCTCGCCGGAATCAGAGGACCTTGCCGGCCAGCTCCACGCAGCGGTTCGAGTAGCCCCACTCGTTGTCGTACCAGGAGACCGCCTTGATCATCCTGCCGTCGCCGATCGCCATCGTCTGGCCGGCGTCGAAGATCGAGGAGTGCGGGTCGCCGACGATGTCGGTGGAGACGATCTCGTCCTCGGTGTAGCTGAGGATGCCCTTCAGCGGGCCCTCCGCCGCCTCCTTCATCGCCGCGTTGACCGCCTCGGCGTCGGTCGGCTCCGAGGGAGTGAAGACCAGGTCGACGACCGAGCCGGTGATCACCGGCGCCCGCATCGCAAGGCCGTTCAACCTGCCGTTCAGCTCCGGCAACACCAGACCGACGGCCTTGGCGGCGCCGGTCGTCGTCGGGATCAGGTTGACCGCGGCGGCCCGGGCGCGGCGCAGGTCCTTGTGGGGCATGTCCTGCAGGCGCTGATCGGCGGTGTAGGCGTGGATCGTCGTCATCAGACCCTGCTCGATGCCGAACTTCTGGTGCAGCACCTTGGCCACCGGTGCCAGGCAGTTGGTCGTGCAGGAGGCGTTGGAGATGATCTGGTGCCTATCCGGGTCGTAGTCGCTATCGAAGTTGACGCCGAGCGCCACGGTCACGTCCGGTTCCTTGGCCGGCGCCGAGATGATCACCTTCCTGGCGCCCGCGGAGAGGTGCTTGGCCGCGTCTTCGCGGCCGGTGAACAGGCCGGTGGACTCGATCACGACGTCGGCACCGAGCTCAGCCCAGGGCAGAGCGGCCGGATCGCGCTCGGAAAGCACCTTGAGCTCCTTGCCGTCGACCATGAGCGAGCCCTCCCCGGCCTCGACGTCACCTGGGAAGCGGCCGAGGATCGAGTCGTACTTGAGCAGGTGGGCGAGCGTGCCGGTGTCGGTGATGTCGTTGACGGCGACGAAATCGAGGTCCGCGCCGGCGGCGTATGCGGCACGGAAGAGGTTGCGCCCGATGCGGCCGAAGCCGTTGATGCCGACCTTCACTGCCATTTACGCATTCCTCCTGGTGTCGATGCTTGCTGTTTCGAGGTTAGTCGCTGCCGACGGTGATCTCGATTTCATACCCGTCGGGATCCCGCAGGAAAGCCGAGTAGGAGCCGGAGCCGTAGGAGCTGCGCTCGCCCGGCTCGCCGACGGCGTCGCCCCCCGCCCCGACCCCCTGCTCCCAGGCGGCCTTGACGGCGACGATGCCCAAGCCCGAGAAGCTGAGCAGACCGAAGCCCGGTTTGGGCGGATGATGGGCCGAGATGAAGAAAACCGGCTTGGCGATGCCCCAGCCGACCGTTTCGTCCTGCTCGAAGTGGCGCCGCCAGCCAAGCGGCGCGAGCAGCGCGTCGTAGAAGGACGCGCTCCGCTCGAGGTCGGAGACCTCTAGAAGAACGTGATGCAACATCGGGTCGGAGAGGCTATACGGGCCGCTGGCTAGCCGCTGCGCGGGGTCCAGCGGAAGTAGCGGATGGCGAGGAAGGCGCCGAGCGCTCCCCAGATCGCGACCACCGCCAGGTTGTCCCAGGAGACGCTGGCGTCGCCGGGGACATAGGCGTCGAAGAAAGCCTCGAAGAAGTGGCGGATCGGGAAGGCATCGGCGAAGTGGATGACGCCGCTGGGCAGCTGGTCGTCGGGGATGAAGACGCCGGAGAGGAAGTAGAGCGGCAGCAGCAGCGCGTTGACGATCGGCGCGGCGGCATCCTGCGAAGGAATCGCCGCGGTCAGGGCGATGCCGAGGCAACAGAAGGCGGCGGCGCCGACGACGAGGGCGAGGATGATCGCCGGCAGGCGCCCCCAGGGAATGTCGACGCCGTAGGCGAGGTCACCGATCGCCGCGATCAACGCCAGCATCAGCAGGGCGACGACGATCGAGTTGCCGATCCGCCCGGCGATGAACACCCAGGGGGGCATCGGCGTGCCGCGCCCGCGCTTGAGGCGGCCGTCCTCGCGGGCGATCACCAACGACATCGCCAGCGACTGCATCGTCGCCGAGATCACCGAGAGGGTGATGATCGCCGGCACGTAATAGGTCGTCGTCTTGATCCCGCCGCGCACCTCGACCGTCTGATCGCCGAAGACGGTGGCGAAGATCAGCAGCAGGATGACCGGAAGCCGACGGTGAAGAAGACCGAGGCTGGGTTGCGCCAGAAGACCTTCTGGTCGTAGCGGAACTGGTGCCAGACGAGATTCATGGTTGGTCGGTCAGCTCCAGGTAGACGTCCTCGAGGCTGGGTCGCCTCACCTCGAGGCCCTCGAGCTCCCTGCCTTCCGCCAGCGCCCTTCCGGTGAGCTCGTTCAAGGTCTGCACCGGCGTGGTCGTCTCGAGCGCGACTTCGCGGCCGTCCTCGCGGTAGCTGATCCGCGCCGGGCGACTCTCGCGGTCGCCGAGATCCTCCGGAGTGCCCCGGGCGACGATCTCGCCACCGGCGATGATCGTCACCCGGTCGGCGAGCTGCTGCGCTTCGTCCATGTAGTGGGTGGTGAGGAAGACGGTCTTGCCCAGCTCGCGCAGGCCGGCGATCGTCTCCCAGGCCTGGCGCCGGGCCGAAGGGTCGAAGCCGGTGGTGGGCTCGTCGAGGAAGAGCAGCTCGGGGTCGCCGATCAGCGCCATGCCGACGTCGAGGCGGCGCTGCTGGCCGCCGGAGAGTGAGCTGGCGCGGGCGTCGGCCTTGTCGGCGAGGCCGACCAGCTCGATCGTCTCATCGATCGGCCGCGGCGCGTCGTAGTAGCCGGCGTAGAGGGCGAGCGACTCGCGCACCGTCAGGTAGGGATCGAGGCGGCAGCTCTGCAGGACGATGCCGATCCGCTCGCGCCAGCGGCGATCGGCGCGCTCCGGGTCCTCGCCCAGCACGCTGACCTCGCCGCCGCTGCGCCTGCGATAGCCCTCGAGGATCTCGACCGTGGTCGTCTTGCCGGCGCCGTTGGGGCCGAGGAAGGCGAAGACCTCACCCCGGCGCACCTCGAGATCGATGCCATGGACGGCCTCGATGTCGCCGTAGCTCTTGCGCAGACCGCGGATCGAGATGACCGGCTGTTGGTCGTCGGACAAAGCCGCTGGAGTCTATGAGGGCGGCGATTCCAGGTCGCGGTGCTTGACCCGCACCACGACGCCCTCGCGCCCCTCCAGTGCCCGCCTGATGCGGTCGGCGACGGTGACCGAGCGGTGCCGCCCGCCGGTGCAGCCGATCGCGATCGTCAGGTGGCTCTTGCCCTCGGCGACGTAGGCCGGAACGAGGAACTCGAGCAGCGGCAGCAGGCGGCCGTAGAACTCGCCCGCCTGCGTGCCGGACTCGACGTAGGCGCGCACCGGCTCGTCGAGGCCGGTCTGCGGACGCAGCTCGTCGACGTAATGGGGATTCGGCAGGAAACGAACGTCGAGGGTGAGGTCGGCGTCGCGCGGCGGGCCGTTCTTGAAGCCGAAGGTGAGCAGGGTGAGCGCCAGCTTGCCGGTGTCGTGGCCGTCGAGCATCTCCTCGGCGATGCGGCGGCGCAGCTGGCCGCCGCTGGATCCGGTCGTGTCCATGACCATGTCCGCACGGGCGCGCAGCGGCGCCAACAGCTCGCGCTCGGCGCGGATGCCGTCGACGATCCTGCCCTCAGGGGCAAGCGGATGGCGGCGGCGGGTCTCCTTGTAGCGGTCGAGCAGCGTCTCCTCGTCGGCCTCGAGGAAGAGCAGCTTCGGCTTCAGTCCGTCGGCACCGAGCTCGTCGAGCACCGCGATCAGACCATCGAAGTACTCGCCGCCGCGCACGTCGGACACCACCGCGGCGCGCTCCACGCCGCTGCCCTCGTGACGGAAGAGCTCGCCGAGGCTGCCGATCATCCGCGGCGGCAGGTTGTCGACGCAGAAGTAGCCGCCGTCCTCGAAGGCCGCTATCGCCGCCGACTTGCCTGCACCGGAGTGGCCGGTGATGACGACCATCGTCACCTGCTTCGTCATCGGCCGCTCAGCCTGTC
>JASLJO010000265.1 GCA_030152505.1 Solirubrobacterales bacterium
AGGGCGGCCACCTGGAGGCGGCACTCGACCGCGCCGGGCTCAGCGGCGCCGAGTACCGGGTTGAGCAGCGGCGTCCGCGGCAGGGCGGCGACGGTGAGCGCCTGGATGGGCCCGTAGCGACGCAGCTCGACTCCCTCCTCCTCGATCGCGTCGAGCACCGGCGCCCGCGAGATCTCGAGCCAGAAGCTGCGCTCAACCTTGTCGAGCAGTGCCGGTGCGGCGAGGCCGCCACGCATAAAAGCCAGACTGCTCAGGAAGTCGATTTCCCAAGCCACCAGTCAACTCTACGGTACGTGGCAAGTTTGGCCAGGGGACTTCAGGTATTCGGCGGTTAATGCGGGCGTGGCCGCCTGCCGATAAGGACCGCGATGTTCGAGATCGACTCAGCGCTGCGCACGCTCGTCGAGCTGGGCGGCTCCGACCTGCACGTCAAAGTGGCGGCGCCGCCGACGATTCGCCTGCACGGCGAGCTGACGCCCTTGGAGGGACACGAGCCGCTGAGCGGCGAGGACACCGAGAAGGCCTTCCACGACATCGCCGAGACCCGCTCGTTGACCGAATTCGAGCAGGAGGGGGAGGCCGACTTCTCCTACGCGATCCCCGGACTCTCCCGCTTTCGGGTCAACACCTTCAGGCAGCGCGGCTCGACCTCGATCGTCTGCCGCGCGATCCCCTTCGAGATCCGCTCGGTCGACGACCTCGGCCTGCCCGAGGTCGTCACCAGCCTGGCCGAGGAGCAGCGCGGGATCATCCTCGTCACCGGCACCACCGGCTCGGGCAAGTCGACGACGCTGGCGGCGATGATCGACCACATCAACCGCACCCGCTCGCACCACATCGTCACCCTCGAGGACCCGATCGAGTACCTGCACGAAGACAAAGGCTCGATCGTCAACCAGCGGGAGGTCGGCTCGGACACCGAGAGCTTCGCCCGGGCGATGCGCCGGGTGCTGCGTCAGGACCCCGATGTGATCCTGATCGGCGAGATGCGCGACGAGGAGACGGTGCGCACGGCGCTGTCCGCGGCGGAGACGGGCCACCTCGTCCTCTCCACCGTCCACACCCTCGACGCGACCGAGACGATCAACCGCATCATCGACTTCTTCCCGCCGCACCTGCAGCACCAGTCGCGGGTGATGCTCGCCTCGACCCTGAAAGGCGCGATCGCCCAGCGCCTCGTCCCCGACGTCACCGGCGAGGGTCGCGTGCCGGCCTCCGAGGTGTTGGTCGTCACCGGGCGCGTTCAGGACCTGATCCTCAATCCGGACGAAACCGGCAAGATCACCGAGGTGATCGCCGAAGGCGAGTACTACGGCATGCGCACCTTCGACCAGTCGCTGCTGGGCTATGTGATGGAGGGCAAGGTCGCCGAGCAGGTGGCGCTCGACTACGCCTCCAGCCCGCACGACTTCAAGCTGATGCTGGCCGCCGGCGGTCAGCGCGCCAGCGGCATCGAGCAGCTCGAGAAGGCCTGACGAGGCGCGACGCTATTTCTTGAACTTGAAGCGCTGGCCCTTTACGTCCCAGCGCATGCCTTCGCAGAGGATTTCGGGGTTGACGTCCAGGGCGCTGGCCAGCTTGATGATCGTGCCGAGACGCGGCTCGCGCCCGCCTCGCTCGAGCAGCGAAATCTCGGTGCGGTGCAGGTCGCAGCGGTCACCCAGCTCCTGCTGGCTGATGCCGCTTGCCCGCCTCGCCTTACGCAGGCTGACCGAAAAGCGCTGACGTGGGGTCAGACCGGTGCCTCCACAATTGGGTCGAACTTAATGCTTTGAAGCTTCCAATTCAACCCCGGGGCGTACCGGATGCCTTTTCCGGTCGCTCAGGCCTCGCGCAGTGCCGCCAGCGCCTCGAGCACGACGCTGTCGTGCGTCTTCGGCGAGACCTTGGGGAATACCTCGGCGATCCTTCCCTCCGGGTCGATCAGGAAGGTCGCCCGCCGCACGCCCATGGATTTGCGGCCGTACATCGACCTCTCACCCCAGGCCCCGTAGACCTCTGCGACCGCGTGATCGGCGTCGGCCAGCAGGGTGAAATCGAGATCGAACTTCTCGGCGAATTTCTTCACGTCGGCGACCTCGTCGGGGGAGACGCCGATCACCCGCGCTCCGGCCTTGGCGTAATCGCCGCCGTGGTCGCGCACCCCGCAGGCCTGGGTCGTGCAGCCGGGGGTGTCCGCGCGCGGGTAGAAGTAGAGGACGATCGTCTCGCCGCGCAGGTCGGAGAGGGTCAGCTCCTCGCCGTCCTGGTCGGGCAGGGTGAAGTCGGGCGCGTCCTGGCCTGCCTCGAGCATCGCCGCCGGCTCAGTCCTCGCGGCCGGGGTCCTGGCCGTCCTCGTCCTCGTCGAGCTCGTCGTCGCCCTGTTCGAGCGCGGTCGAGGACACCGAGCCGCTCGAGCCCGGGTGATAGTGCGTCTGGAAGCGCTCCAACGCCTCGTCGCGGCGGTTCTCGTCGACCGGAACGTCGTCGGAGATCCGCACCCACTCGGCGCCCTCGTAGTCCTCGAGATTGAAGACCTCCTGGTCGAGCGAGGTCGAGTCGTCGACCACGACCAGCACCTCGGTCTGCGGGTTGAAGTAGGTCCCGGGCTGGTTGAGCAGCTCCTCGACCTCATACAGGTTGTCGCGGTCGGCGGCCATCGCAACCGATCCTACAAATCCGCGAGCTGGCGCTCCATCTCGGTCTCGACGTCGAGCGGTTCCTCGCCGCGGCGCATGCGCCGTTCGTTGCGTGCGATGACGAGCTGGCGCACCTCGGCGCGCAGCTTCTCGTCGATCGCCGGTCCCGCGGCGCCGGGCGAGGCGAGCAGCGCGGCCACCTCTGCCTCGACGTCCAGCGGCGCTTGGCCGCGCCGCTGGCGCCGGTAGGACTTCGCCTCGATCATCTGCCGTGCCTCTGTCTCCTGCAGCCCGGGGTCGACCGGCGGCGCGGGGCGAGAGAGGCTGCTCGGCGGCGGGATCTCCTGCTCGATCGCGAACTGCCCTTTGCCGACGCTCTGCCAGAGGGGCCCGGTGCGGGCAAAGGCGATAAGCGCGATCGGCAGCGCGATCAGCGTGATCAGCGTCAACACATAGCCGGCCTGCAAGTCGATCAGCGCCATGTCGTCAGCCTACCGCCGCTCCACCCCCCAGCGTGGTC
>JASLJO010000287.1 GCA_030152505.1 Solirubrobacterales bacterium
GATTCGTTGCCGCGGCGGTGATCGGGCCACGACTCCAGCGCGACCGAGAGGTCGACGCGCCGAACAACCTGGCGATGGTCGCCGTCGGCGCGGGTCTGCTCTGGATGGGCTGGAACGGCTTCAACGGCGGCGACTGGTACGAAGCCAGCGGGATCGCTTCAGCCGCGATCCTCAACACCAACCTCTGCACTGCCGTCGCTTTCCTGGTCTGGGTGGCCTTTGACTACCTGACCGGACGCAAACCGAGCCTGATCGGCAGCGTCAACGGGATGATCGTCGGCCTGGTGGCGATTACCCCCGGAGCCGGCTTCGTCAACGGCTGGGGCGCGATCATCATTGGTGTGATCGCCTCGACGATCGTCTACTTCGCGCTCAACTACCTGAGCCGAGTGAGACCGTTCCGCAACGTGGATGACACGTTGGGCGTCGTCTACACCCACGGCTTTGCGGGCGTGGCGGGCGGTCTGCTGGTCGGCATCTTCGCCAACAGCTCGATGGCGGAAACGGTGCTTGCCGGAACGATCTCCGGCGGCGGGCTCAACCTGCTCAAATGGCAGGCGCTGACCGCGCTCTGGGTGATCGTCTTCTCCGGGGTGATGACGTTCATCCTGCTGAAAATCGTCAGCATCTTCGTGCCTCTGCGGATGACTGAGGAAGACATGGAGACCGGCGACGTGGCCGTCCACGGGCACGAGGTGTACCCGTCGGACGTCCCGTCCCTGGGCTACCCCGACGGCGTGCCGGCTCAGCCGGCGCCCGCCGTGGGGGGAGGCGGCTACTAGGCCGCGGCTCGTGCTCCCAAACCGCCCCCGGCGCTCTCCCCGGGGGCGGTTTGGCGCAGCACGTCGAGCATCGTCGCAACCGCCGGCGTGACCGCCGCCGCCCGGGGGGTTGCGGCAAACACCTTGCGCACCGGGCTGCTCGGTTGAAGAGGGCGGATGCGGATGTCGGTGCGGACCGTCGAAAGGGCGAGCTGGGGAATCAGTGCCACGCCGACGCCGGCGGCGACCAGCCCCTGAACCGTCTGGTAGTCGTCGCTTTCAAAGGAAACTCGGGGCTCGAAGCCGGCGCCGTGGCAGGAACGGACGACGTGGCGGGCGCAGGGGGTCGAGGCCGAGGTCTGGACCCAGGCCTCCTCGCGCAGATCCTCGAGCCGCAGCTGCCGGCACCGCGCCAGCCGGTGCTCGGCGGGCAGAGCGAGGTGAAGCGGGTCGTCCAGCAGTTCGAAGCGTTTGACTCCCGCCTCGAGCCGCTCACCCACCCCCTCGAACTCATAGAGCAGGACGAAGTCGAATTCTCCCGCCCGCAGGCGAGGGGCGATCTCCTCCGGCTCGCCCTCGGCGAGGGTGATCTCGACCCCAGGGTGCGAGGCACGAAAGCCGGCGATTGCCTGTGGCATCAGCGTCGCCCCGGCGCTGGGAAAGGAGGCGGTGCGCAGCCGCCCGCCCCGGCCAGCGGCGATCGCAGCCAGCTCGGCCTCGGCCGTCTCCATGCTCGCCAGGATTCCGCCGACGTGCCCCGCCAAGGAGGCGCCGGCGGCGGTTGGTCTGGCGCCGCCGCGATTGCGCTCGATCAGTGGCACCCCCACTTCCTCCTCGAGCGTGGCGATCGCCTGCGAAACGGCGGATTGCGAGTAGGAGAGCGCGTCGGCAGCGGCGGAGAAGGAGCTGCGCTCGACCACCTCGCGGAAAACGTTGAGCCGGCCCGCATTGAGCATAAGTAGAACTGATTTTAACAAGCAGCAATAACCGTTGCGCTGATGTCAACTCGATGTCACGATCGCTTTGAGATTCGAAAATTCGAAATACCCGCAAGGGAGGCACTGGAAAATGGCTTTGAAGATCATCGTTTCCTACGACGACACCGACAACGACCGCGATGCCCTCGCCCTAGGCCGCTTGCTCGCCTATGCTGGCGCCGACCTCGAGCTGGCCTACGTCCGCCACTCCTATGGCGAGTCGCTCGAGCAGCAGGAGGCAGAGGAGCTGCTCGCTCGTGGTGCCGCCGCGGCCGGCGCGCCGGACATGGCGCGCCGCGTTGTCATCAACCCCAACACCAGCGTCGGCCTGTCTCAGCTGGCCGAAGAGGAGAACGCCGACGTGATCGTCTTCGGGTCCGAGTACCGCACCGCGGTCGGCACCCTCAAGCCCGGCATCTCCGCCCACAAACTGCTGCTTGGCGGCCCCGCCGCGATCGCCGTCGCGCCGGCCGGCCTGCGCGAGCATCCCTCGGTGGGCGTCAACACGGTCGGCGTCCTCGACGAGGGTGACGATGCGGCCAGGGCGACGGCGGACAGCCTCGCCGCGGCGCTCGGCGCCAACGTCGTCAAGTACGAGCGCGGCCCAGTCGACCTGCTCGTCGTCGGCTCGCGTCCCGAGTCCCCGCGGGGCAAGGTCACGCTCAGCGCTTCCAGCGACTACGTGGTCGAGGCGGCGACCTTTCCGGTGATCGTCGTGCCGCGCGGCGTCACCGTGCGCTTCGATGGCGCCGCCGCCCCCACCACGCCGCAGTCCTCGGAGCCGTCCGAGCCTGCGGAGCCGTCGGTGAGTGCTTAGCGCCTCAGGACCGGCGCGCGGGGCGCTTGGTCACCAAAATGACGGCCGCGACCTCAGAATCGCGGCCGTCGAGCTTTTTCTCGACGTCGCTCAAGGGCACCGGCTGAGCCGCTTGGCCGCTGAGCATTTCCGCCACGGTTGCCTCGGGCAGCTCGGTCTCGACGACGAATGCGTCGGGCAGCTTCGGCTGCTTGGTTTCCACCAGCATTCGCCGGGTGACGTCCTCGGCGGCGCGTTCGGCGTTCGACCAGCCCTGACCGAAGGAGAGGTCGGGCGGCTCGAGGTGGCGCCCTTCGAGGATCCGCAGCGAGCTATCTGCCGGTGGCCACTCGCGTTCGCCGAGCTCGACCGGCCGGCCGGTCAGCCAGGGCTCGAGCACCTGGCGGCGCAGCTCGTCGAGACTGAGGTTGAAGGCGCGGGCGTGGTTGATACCGCCGCTGATCTCGACGTGGAACGGCATGCGGCGAGCTTATGCTGCCGCGGCATGGAAGCGCACATTCCCACAGCAGTGGTCTTCGACAACGACGGCCTCCTGCTCGACACCGAGTCGGTTTGGACCCGGGCCGAGCGCGACCTCTTCGAGCGGCGCGGGCTCGACTTCACCCCGGTGGACAAGCGTGAGCTGGTGGGCACCTCGGCCGAGATCGCCGGCGGAATCCTCGAACGCCGCCTGGAGGAGCCCGGTCGCGCCGTCGCCCTGATCGACGAGTTGAACGATCTGGTCGTCGCCGAGCTCGAGCACGGGGTCGAGGCGATGGTCGGCGCGCGCGAGCTGCTGCACTCGCTGAGGAAGCGCGGCACCCCACTCGGCCTGGTCTCCAACTCGCCGCTGCGCTTCGTTCAACGCTCGTTGGAGATCGCCGGCTTCGAGGACCGCTTCGACGTCGTCATCAGCGCCCATGAAGTCCCAGAGCCCAAGCCAGCCCCCGACCCCTATCTGGAGGCGTGCCGCCGCCTCGGAGTCGAAGCCGGCCCGGAGGTCGTCGCCCTGGAGGATTCGCCCACCGGCGTCGCCGCCGCCCGGGCCGCTGGCCTCACCGTGATCGGCATCCCCTCGCTGGACGGCATCGTTCTCGACGAAGCTCACGAAATTGCAAGCTCGCTCCTCGATGACATCGTCGCCCGCCGACTTGTCTTGTGAGGTGAGGCTGCCGCGGGGATGCTCTCGCCCGGACAAAACGCGGCCCAATTAGGCCGCGTTTTTGAGTATCCGCCCGTTCGAGAGCATCCCCGCGTCAGCCTCTGAGCACGCGGCGTCTGCGGAGAACGCGCTCGCAGGTGTCGAGCAGCTCTCGGACTGAGTTGAGGTGGGTCGAGTTGAGCTCACCGTGGAGAGCTTCGTTGGCAGCGTCACCGGCCTCGCCGCGGCGAGCTTCGAGTGTCGCCATGTCCTCCTCGTGGCCGGGATCCGCCAGCGCTCCGGCGAGCTCGACCAGCAACGCCTCGAGGCCGACGCGCAGCTGCAGCGCCGCCTCGCGGTTACGGTCGGCGTCGAGGTCGGCGCGGGCGCGCAGGATCAGCGTCTCGCAGGCGTCGATGTGCTCCCGGCCGCCGATCACCGCGGCGAGGCGCTCCTGTGGGCGCAGCTCCTCGTCGCGCTGACGGCGACGCGATGCGCCCCCATGAACATCGACCGCGCGCGCCGCCGTGTAGCGGCTGGAGGCGACCTCCTTGCCGCTGCCGTAGCCGAGGTACACCACGGTTGCTCGCTCGGGACGCAGTTCGAACCAAAGCGGATCGGCGCTCGCCACCGCCTGAGCGTGCAGCGCCCGGTTGAGCAGCGCGATGCCGTCGGCTACCGCAGCGTCGATCTGCTCCTCGGTCGCCACGGTCCGCTCCAGCCAGCGCGCGGCTTCCTCGGGTGAGTCGAACGGCTCGTGTGCGCGCACTGCGGTGACCCTGGTCAGCGGCAGCGGCGCCGGTTCGGCCCCCGGCTCGGCCTGCCTGGGTCGGCGCCGGCGGCGCCGGGGAGGCGGTGGGGCGCCGACGGTCTCGACCACGAGCACCCGTTGCCCGTCGTCGTCGCGGGCCAGGTAGCGACCGTCGGGCAGTCCGGTTGCCCCCGGCAGCTCGAACTGCACGAATCCGAAGAGCTGGCTCAGTTGCCCTTGTGCTTGTCCGGCAGAGAGAACCGCGACGGTGCGGTCGGCACCTTCGGGTTTTCGATCCCCTCGAGCCGGTGCGTGAGTCGCAGCCACTGTTTCGGTTTGAGCAGGGCATCGAATTCTTCGCCGAAGACGCCGCCGGCGAGCGGCTGGTAGCCGACATGCACGTGGTCGTAGTGATCGGGCAGCGCAAAGCTGGCTTCGCCGGGTAGGTCCTCGAGCGAGATCACCTGGTGAGGATGCATCGTCCCCTGCAGCTGCAGCACGGTGCGGATCAACTCGTCGCTGAGCGTGCCCGGTCCCTGGTGGCCGGTGACCGGCACCCCGTTGATCGTCGGAATGTCGACCGCGTCCCCGGTCGAGTGCTCGGAGACGTTGCCCGAGGTGGTCAGGTAGCTGTGGCCGCACTCCAGCGCGCTGATCGAGAGCGTGAACCCTTTCGAGACCAGGTACTCGAGCATCGCCAGCACGCGGCGGTCGATCTTGCCGGTGGCGATGTCGGTGCGGCCGCAGTCGTAGATTTCGAGGTGCTCGTCGGCGAGCACCCGTCGCTCCAGCGCCTCCTTGGAGAGCAGCAGGACGCCGGCGCCGCTGAGGTCCGTGGTGAAGGGGTTCTTGCCCTTGGCGCGGTAGATAGCGGTCGCCTCGAGCAGCTTCCAGCCATCGAGGATCGGCTTGGGGTCGATCTTCGGTGCCCCCTTGCCCGCCGGCCGGATGGCGAAGTTGATGTGCGGGTCCATGCCTTCGTCCTCGCCCCCGATCGTGGCCAGGACGGTCCCCGCTATAACCTTCGATCCCACCCTGAGGGTCCCGTCGGCGCCCTTGGCCGCGGCGTTGTCGACGCTGGTGCTCGCCTGCCTGTCGCCCTTGCTCCGGCCCGGCAGCGCATAGAGTCGCGGGCGGATGTTCTGGCTGTCGACCGGGACCCGTTTCTCCTTGCCGGTCGGCATCACCACGCGCCGATGCTTGCGCACGATCGTGCCGAGCTCGGCGTAGAGGTAGCGGTTGCCGTAGGCGTCGCGCAGGACCACATAGCGGCCCAGGCGCTTGGAGTCGCCCATCTTGACGATCACCCCGTCGTTGACCGCCACCACCGGGGCTCCCTCGTCGGCGTAGATGTTGATCCCGCGCCTGGTGGGGGACGAGGAGATGACCTCGGCGGCGTTGCCGTATTCGTCGCGCACCCGCGGCGTCGCCTTGCTCAGTGCCGCCCGGGCCGAGATTTCATCCGCGTAGCGTGCGTCGGCGGCGACCGGGAAGTGGGCGCCCTCGGTCAGGCCGGTCAGCGAGCCGACCAGATCGGTCGGCAGCTTGCCGTAAGCGCGGGCGTAGAGCAGCACCTCCTGCGCGTACCAGTCGGCGTGGTTGTAGGCGAGGATCGCGTTGTAGAGGTCGCCGCTGCCGCCGCTCGCCTTCAGGTAGTTGGCCGCGGCGCAGATCGCGTCGACCGGGTTGTAGGGGTCTTTGCGCCCGTCGCCGTTGGCGTCGACGCCGTAGGTCTCCCAGGTCGAGGGCAGGAACTGCATCCAGCCGACCGCGCCGGCGCTGGAGACGTTGAGGTTGGTGCCGAAGGCGGTCTCGATTTTGTTGATCGAGGCGAGCACCTCCCAGGGAATCCCGTACTCGGTTCCGCAGGCCTGGTAGATCGGCAGCAGGAAGGGCGGGATCTCGAAGGAGTCGATGACGAAGTTGGGCACGCCGATCGGCGCCGGCCCGAAGGGAGCGATCGTCGCGCTCGGGTTGGCGATGGTCGGGGCGCCGCCCTGGCCGAACTGCGAGCCGCCGTCGCCCCCTTCCTTCGGGGGCTGTACGCCGGCGGTCGCGCTCGGTGCCTTGACGCCACCGCTTTCCGTGCCGCCGCCGAGGCTCTGGTTGCGACGTACGCCGCCCGTCTGTTCGTCGGCCGCTTCACCGGCGTTGAGCCCGGTGCCGCCGTGAACTCCTCCGCCGGCTTCCGCCGGGTCCTGGTCTTCGCTTTCTGGCGAGGCGTTCGGCTCGCTTGGCACCGGCCCTGAAGCTTCCTCACTCGTATCGGAGGCCGATTCGCAGTCGGGGTCTTCGAGGTCGACTAGGCCATCGCCGTCGTCGTCGGCTTCGTCGGCGCAGGCGGGCGGTTGCGCGGCGGGCAGGACCGGGACGGTCGTCAGCCCATTGGCCGTCTGGCTGTCGCCGAGGCCGGTGGAGGGGTCGGCGCCGGCCATGCCGACACCGAGCGCGGTGAGCGCCGCGAAGCCGGCCAGAGCAATGATCAGTGCGAGCTTTTGTCTCATGCGTCGGCGCCTCTGCTCCCTGCGTGCACGAGCGTCTCCCTACCCGTGTCCACCCTCTCCCCAAGCATGGAGCATGCCCAAGCTACTGAGTTGCAGGGGGGCGCGCAATGCGCCGCGCCGCCCCCCAACATGCCCTTAATCAACGACTGTCCCATGCCTGTGGCCCCGCAGCTTTTCAGGCCTTCCGGATGGGCCGGTGAAGAAGTCGTTATGAGCCGGGGGAGCTCAGCGGTAGAGCCGAATCTCTAAGGTGTCCCCCGGTGAGCTTCGAGAGCGAGTATCAAGACGATCAGGACGGCCTGCGAGCACGCAGCGAGCAGGCGATCGGGGAGCTGGCGCAGGCGCTGCTCGACAGCAACGTGCTGGAGAACGCCGTCGCCGCCGCCTTTGGCGCGCGCGAGAAGGCGCTGGAGGCCCAGCACGCCGCGATGGCGGCGCTCAACCTGCCCTCCGCGGGGGACGTCGAGCGCCTCGAGCGTCGCCTGCGCTCGCTGTCGCAACGCCTCGACGAGGTCGAGGACGAGCTTGATCGGGTCTCACGCGAGGTCGGCGGGTTGCGGCGCGAGCTGGCCGCCGAGCGCCGCCGGGCGACCGCCGATACGTCCTCCGACGACTAACTCTAACCCTAGACTTGAAGGTTAGATAAGGCCTCAGCCGCGGCCTTTCCGGCGAGTGCCGCCGCCCGCTCCAAGTCGGTGTCCTCGAGGTGCTCTTGCTGCTCCGCTTCTACGGCGATGAGGACCGCCGCGGCGACGATCCCCAACCTGCGCGCGCTGGCCAGCACGGCGAGGGTCTGCATGTCGGCGGCGCCGGCCTCGCCCGCGGCCGCGGCGCCGGCGGGCATCGTGTCGAGGCTGGCCACGGTTACGCCACGTGCCTCACTCCCCAGCGCGGTCGCCAGGCGCTCTAGCAGCGCCGCATCCGGAAGGACCGTCTCGCCGGCGGCGACCCCGAACGAAGCGGCGCTGCCGCCGACGCCGAGGGCCGCTTCGGCCAGCAGTAGTTCTCCAGCCCGCGCTTCCGCGCCGAAGACGGTGCAGGTGCCGATCCGCACCGCCCGCTCGACCCCGAGCTCGACCAGGTCCGCCAGGACCATCGCCGCGCTCGGACCGCCCATTCCGGTCGCCTGGATCGTCAGCGGCTCGCCGGCGGCGGTGTGGCCGCTGTAGCCCCAGAGGCCGCGTGCGTGGTTGCTCATCTTCGGCTGCTCCAGCAGCTCCTGGGCGAGCAGCAACGAGCGGCCGGGGTCGCCGACCAGGATCGCGGCCGGCGCAAGTGGAGCAGTGGGTCTCAACCGGGCCGGCATTGGGGCCGCATCCTTCCACTGATGAGAGAGCGACAAGGACGAGGCTTGGTCGCCGGGACGGCCCTCAAGGCACACATTGCGAGGAGGAAATACCGGCTTAACGGCGTCCGCTGTCCGTTCGACTAGCCTCGCCCGTTGCGATGGCCGACGAACGCATCTCCCTCAGCGAGGCCTCGCGCCGCTCCGGCGTCTCGGCGAGCACGCTGAAGCGCTGGGCAGGGGAAAGAATCGTGCCGGTGCGCCGCGGCCGCTGGACCGCCGCGGCGGCCGCCCAGGCTCGGGTCGTGGCGCGGATGCGCGAACGGGGCCACTCGCTGGAGGAACTGAAGCGGGCGGGCATCGAGGGCAGGCTCGCCTTCGGCTTCGTCGAGGAGCTCCTGCCCAGCGCCGAAGAGCAGGTCACCGTGGAGCGGGTCGCGGCTGAGACCGGCCTCGAGCCGGAGCTGATCGAGCGCATCCTCGTCATCCTCGGCACGCCCCTCGGCCGCGAGCGCCTGCTAAGCCCGGAGGACGTCAAGGCGCTGCGTCACTGCGCCCGGGTGCTGGCCGCCGGTTTCCCCCTCGTCGCCTTCCTGCAGCTGGTCCGGGTCTACGTGCAGTCGATGCGGCGGATCGCCGATGCCGAGGTGCGGCTCTTCCACCTCTATGTACACGAACCGATGATCCGCGACGCCCTGCCGGAGCTGGAGATCGCCGAGGAGATGGGCGACCTGGCCGCCGACGTCCTGCCGCTGGCCGCGCCGCTGACCGAGTACCTGCACACCCGCTACCTGCGCTACTTCACCGAACAGGATGTGGTCGGCCACATGGAGACGGATCTCGCTGCCGCCTCCGACCTGGGTCAGGTCCCGGTCACCCTCTGCTTCATCGACCTCACCGGCTTCACCCGCTACACCGAGGAGGAAGGCGACCTGGAGGCGCTCGACGTGGTCGAGACCTTCGTCGAAACGGTCGAGACGACGCTGCCACCCGAGGCGACGATCGTGAAGACGATCGGCGACGAGGTGATGGTGGTCTCCCCAGACCCCTCCTCGCTGACCGAGTGGGCGGTCGGCCTGCTCGATCGCTTCCCGGAGCGGCCGCGGCCGCGGGTCGGGATCCACTACGCGAACGCGGTCTACCGCGACGGCGACTACTTCGGCACCCACGTGAACCTCGTCCACCGCGTCGTCGGCCGCGCCCAGGCAGGTGAGGTGCTGGTCACCGACCGCGTCACCGGCTCGCTCGAGGAACGTGGCCTCACCTGCGAGCCGCTCGGCGAGGTCAGCCTCAAGGGCTTTCCGGTGGCGACTCCCCTGTATCTGGTCCGCCGCGCGTAACACTGTCCATATGGAGAGCGAGGCGATGCTCGAGGCGGTGCGCGCAGGGGGGATGCTGTCCGCCGGGACGCCGCTTGTCGCAATGCTGTCTGGAGGCAGGGACTCGGTCTGCTTGCTCGATCTCGCCGCACGCCTGTTGGATGCCGGCGAGGTGACCGGATTGCACGTCAACTACGGGCTGCGCGACGACTCGGACGTGGATGAGGAGCACTGCGCGGCGCTCTGCGAGCGGCTCGGGGTGAGGCTGGAGGTCGAGCGGCCGCGACGGCCCGAGGGGCCGGGCAACCTGCAGGCCTGGGCGCGCGACGCACGCTACGCCGCCGCGGCGCAGTTGGCGCAGGCCGCCGGCGGAACGATCGCCACCGGGCACACCGCCGATGATCAGGTCGAGACCATCCTCTACCGGCTTGCCTCCTCGCCGAGCCGGCGGGCGCTGCTGGGGATGCGGCCGCGTGACGGCAAGCTGGTGCGGCCGCTGCTCGACTTCACTCGCGCGCAGACCACCGCCTACTGCCGGGAGCGTGGACTGAGCTGGCGCGACGACCCGAGCAACGCCGAGCCGGCCTTCGCGCGCAACCGCGTGCGCTACGGCCTCGCCGCGGCCCTCGCCGATGTCCATCCGGCCGCCGCGCGGAACGTGTTGCGCACGGCGGAGCTGCTGCGCGACGAGGCAGAGGTATTGGACGCCCTCGTCGCCGCCGAGCTCGACGGCTCGAACGGCTCGCCCCGCAACGCGATCGAGCTCGAGCGCCTGGCCGAGCTGCCGCTCGCCCTGCGCCGCCTCGTCGTCCAGCAGCTCGCCGACCGCGCCGCCGGCCGCCCTGTCGCCGGCGCCGCCCGGCACGCCGAGGAGGTCGCCGCCCTGCGCCGCACGGGCACGGCGATGCTCGACCTGGGCGGTGGCGTCCGCGCGATCGCCGAGCGCGGCATCCTGCGCGCTGAGCGATAGATAGTCTCCGTCCGTGAGCGAGTCGGCGATCGGCGAGACCTTGGTCTCCGGCGAGGACCTCCAGCAGCGCGTCGCCGAGCTGGGTCGGCAGATCAGCGAGGACTACGCCGGCCGCGACCTGTTCATGGTCGGCGTGCTGAAGGGCGCCGTGATCTTCCTCGCGGACCTGATGCGACACCTCGACGTCGCCTGTGAGATCGACTTCATGGCGGTCTCCAGCTACGGCTCGCAGACCGACTCCTCCGGCGTGGTGCGGATCCTCAAGGACCTCGACGCGCCGATCGAGGGTCGTCACGTGCTGATCGTCGAGGACATCATCGACTCCGGCCTCACCCTGCAGTACCTGATGCGCAACCTCAACGCCCGCGCGCCGGCTTCACTCGAGGTATGCGCGCTGTTGACCAAGCCCGACCGCCTGCGGGTCGACCTTGAGCCGCGCTACGTCGGCTTTCGCATCCCGGACCGCTTCGCGATCGGCTACGGGCTCGACCACGCGCAGCGCTACCGCAACCTCGACCACGTCGCCGCGTTGAACGAGTAGATGCCTGTCGCTCGGTCGAGTGGGACCGCTGAAACCGCCCTGGTACGCTGAATTTTCCTATGAGGCGTTTCTTCAAAAGCGCAGCGTTCCCAATTCTGCTGGTGGTGATCCTCGCCTTCGTCGCCCAGCGCGTGATCAGCCCCGGCCCGAGCACGGAGTCGCCCTCCTACAACGAACTGATCAAACAGAAGAGCGGCCTGATCGAAAGTGGTCAGATCGAAGAAGTCAACGTCAACGTCAAGGACAGCACCCTCGACGTCAAGCGCAGGAACGGCGAAAGCTTCTCCACCGGCTATCCGCCGAACGCCGAAGAAAGCCTGATCGACAGGCTCGAACAGAACAATGTGACCACCAAGGTCCACGGCACCGGCGGCTCGAGCCTGCTCTCGCTGCTCACCTACATCCTGCCCTTCATCCTTTTCTTCGGTTTCTGGATCTTCCTGATGAACCAGATGCAGGGCGGCGGCTCGCGCGTCATGAACTTCGGCAAATCGAAAGCGAAGCGGATGTCGGTAGACGCGCCGAAAATCACCTTCCGCGATGTCGCCGGGGTCGACGAGGCGGTGCAGGAGCTGCAGGAGATCAAGGAATTCCTCGAGAACCCGAAGAAATTCCAGTCGCTCGGGGCGCGCATCCCGAAGGGCGTCCTGCTCTATGGGCCACCCGGCACCGGTAAGACGCTGCTGGCCCGCGCCGTCGCCGGTGAGGCCGGCGTCCCCTTCTTCTCGATCTCCGGCTCGGACTTCGTCGAGATGTTCGTCGGCGTCGGCGCCAGCCGCGTCCGCGACCTCTTCGAGCAGGCCAAGCAGAACTCGCCC
>JASLJO010000310.1 GCA_030152505.1 Solirubrobacterales bacterium
CACCGCCCGCCCCGTTGACAGTCGCGCCCGGACAGAGAATCGCCGTCTGCTTCGGTGGCCCATCGGTGGAGCACGACGTCTCGATCATCAGCGCGCAGCAGTTGATCGAGGCGCTCTCGGAGCGCCACCAACCCGTCCCGATCTACCTGGGACGAGACGGCCGCTTCTGGACCGGCGAGGAACTCGGGTCGATCGAGGCCTTCGGTCGAGAAGTCCCCGATGGCGCCGAGCCGTGCGAGCTGCGCCTCGGTGGCGCCGACGGCTCGGGCTTCGTCCGCCCCGCCTCCTCTCGCTTTCGCGGCGACGAGCTGCTCCGTCTCGACGCGGTGATTTGCGCCATCCACGGCACCGGTGGTGAGGACGGCGCGTTGCTGGGGGCGCTCGAGCACACCACGCTGCCCTATGTCGGCGGCGGCGTCGGCCCGGCCGCCGTGGCGATGAACAAGGCCACCGCCAAGGCGGTCTTCCAGCGTGCCGGGATCGAGGTCAACCCCGACGTCCTGGTCGAACGCGGTGACTTCTCCCGTGACCCCGATGCCGTTGTCGCCACGGTGATTGGGGAGGTGGGCCTGCCGAGCTACGTCAAGCCGATCTCACTCGGCTCTTCGATCGGGGTCTCTCGCTGCGCGAGCGCTGAGGAGCTGCGCGATGCCTTCGAGCTGGCCTTCGAGCTGGATCGCTCCGCGGTGGTCGAGCCGGCGCTCGATGACGCGATCGAGATCAACTGCGCTGTGCTGGGTGGGGGAGAAGGGGAGTTGCAGGCATCCGTCTGCGAGCAGCCGGTAAAGGCGGAGGGGGCGCCGCTGAGCTTCGAAGAGAAGTACCTCTCTGGGGCGAAGGGCAAGGGCCCGGGCGGTGGCGTCAAGGCCGCCGACGATGGTGGGATGGCCTCGCAGGACCGGCTGATCCCGGCGCCGATCTCCGACGGCCTCACCGCCGCCATCCAGGAGACGGCGCGCAGGGCGCACCGGGTGCTGGGCTTCGCCGGCGTCGTCCGCTACGACTTCCTCGTCGAAGACCCGGACGGTGGGGGACGCATCGTGCTCAACGAGGCCAACACCGTCCCGGGCTCCTTCGCCTTCTACCTGTTCGAACCGACCGGGATGAGCTTCCCCGAGCTCGCCGACGCGCTGGTCGAGATCGCACTCAGGGAGGCGGCGGAGCGGCGGGCCACGACGAGGACCTTCGAGTCCGTCCTGCTCGAGCGGCACGCCACGGGGGGGTGACGCGCCAATGGGCGATCGGGTGACGGTGGTGAATGGTGGGCGATCGATGGAGCGGGCGATCAGCCTCCGCTCCGGTCGCCGCGCGGCGACCGCGCTGGAGGATCTCGGCTTCGAGGTCGCCGTCGTCGACCCCGACCACCACTTCGTCCGTCACATGATGGAGCACCGCCCGGCCTTCGTCTTCGTCGCCATGCATGGTCGCGGAGGCGAGGACGGGACGCTGCAGGACATCCTCGAGATCCTCGGCGTCCCCTACACCGGCTCCGACGTCCACGCCAGCGCGCGCTGCCTCGACAAGCACGCCTTCAAGCAGGCGCTCAGCGCCGCCGGTCTGGCAACGCCTGCCTGGCACTCGTTCAACCGCGAGGCGTTCTCCCAGTTTGGCGCCGGCGAGACGCTGCCCGCCCTGACCGAGCAGCTCGGTTTCCCCCTCGTCGTCAAGCCGGCGCGCGAGGGTTCCTCCCTGGGGATCAAGGTCGTGCATCGCCCGGACGAGTTCCTCGCCGCGATCGTCGGCGCCTTCAACTACGACGATCGCGTCCTGATCGAGGAATTCGTCAAAGGCCGCGAGCTCGCCGTCACGGTCATCGGCCCCGCTGAGCATCCCCGTGCGCTTCCGCTTGTCGAAATCGTCACGGCCGAGCCCTACTACACCTTCACCGCCCACTACGAGACCGGTGCGGCGACGCTCAGAGTGGCGGAGCTCGACGAGGACGAGCTCGCCCGGGTCCAGAAGGCGGCAGAGGACGCCTACTCGCTCGCGGGCTGCCGCGATCTCGCCCGGGTGGACATCATCCTCGACAGCGCCGGCCCCCAGATCCTCGAGATAAACACCGTGCCCGGCCTCACCGAGACCGGCCCGACGCCGTTCGCCGCCGACGCGGGGGGCCTCGACTTCAATGAGTTGATCGCGGCGATCATCCGCCGCGTCGGCGAGGAGTAAGCCGCCGGCGTCAGCCGGAGGCGCTGGCGCGCTCAGCCTGGGCGACGAGCTCCGAAAGCGGGATTTCCAATGCCGCCGCGAGCTTGTAGAGGTTGCGGAAGCTCGGATTCCGCAAGCCACGCTCAATCTCGCTTACGTAAGTGCGGTGCATTCCGGCAAGATCGGCAAGTCCCTCCTGAGAGAGACCATCGATTTCGCCCCGCCGCGTACGTATCGCTTCGCCAAGAGCCTTTAAAGCCGCCTCCGACACGCGCCGAGCCTGTCAGCTATTTCGTTACGAGTCTACAGAATATAAGTAGCTGGTCACGTTGCCCAAAATCCCACACTTATGCGTACCAATTGAGATCCGGTGCCCTTGCCGAGGGCAAAAAAACACGGTTAGAACGGTCGAGTAATTTCCGCCCCGAAAAAGGGCGAGGGAACAGTGTGTCAGTGAACAGACGACGCTACCGGTGAGATATTAAGTGTTGGTTGGCTCTACTGCCGATTCGTCCGTCGATCCAGGCGCTTTGCACATCGGGGCCAACCGGCGAAAGGTAAGATCGCCGGCTTGCACCCGGCAATAGGGCGACGCACGACTTGGTTTGGCGGCGAAGAAGAGGTGGTCAGTCCATGACCACATCGGCCTTGGGAAGGCTTGGTGACGCTGACTCACCATCTTGCTTCGCAAGATCGAGGTGTGACATGACGAGCATCGCGCACCCCGAGACGGCGACAGTCGCGTGGGTTGCAAGTAACGTTCAACTAGCTCATCCGACGAGCGATGTAGACAGCCTTCGAGTGGACGAGTTCGTCGACCGGCTGCTTGGGTACCGCGTCGAAGCCGTGACCGTAGACGTCGAGGCACTTCAGGCCGGCGGCTTCGAGCAGCTCCAGCACTTCGGCTTCGGGGAAATGTCGTTGGCGGTGGACGTGGGCTTCGAAGGCCGTGGCGTCGTCGCCCGCCTCGACTTCGAAGCGCGCCTCGCTGATCGAGCCGGGTGATACCGAGGTCGAGCCCTGGCCGCGCCAGACGAGCGTTCGCCCCTTCCGCTGGACCCGCTGTTCTTCGGTGAAGAAGGTCCGGTAGGTCTGAAGGCAGTTGACGTCGAACATCAGCAGCCCGCCGGGGGCCAGGTTTGCCCGCAGCCCGCTGAATGCCCTTTCCAGCTCATCGGCGTCGAGCAGGTAGTTGATCGCGTCGTCGAGCGCCCAGACGAGATCGAACTCGCCGAATTGCGGCAGCTCCCGCATGTCCGCCACCGAGAGCCGCGCCGCATCCCCGGCCTTGGCCCGGGCGATCTCCAGCATCGACGGCGAGATGTCGCAGGCGGTCACCTCCCACCCCCGCTCGATCATCGGCAGGAAGCTCTTTCCCGTTCCGCAGCCGACGTCGAGCAGGCGACGCCCGTGCAACCCGTGGAGGCGAAGCTTGGGAATGAGATTGCCCAGCCACAGCTCGTAGTCGTGATGGGCGGTGAAGTCGTCATATAGGGGCGCCAGTGCCTCGTAGGCCTGCTCGGCGTACTGGCTTCCCGGCTGGACCGCAGCTGCTTTCATGGCCCTCTTGACCGGGATTAATTCTTAATAGTTTCATTGCTCAAATCTGCTAGTCTGCTCCGAATCGTGGAGGTCCGTCGTCTCGATCACCGGGTTGGCAGGGGAGCAGGTTCGGGTGAATCCTGGA
>JASLJO010000005.1 GCA_030152505.1 Solirubrobacterales bacterium
GCCAAGAGCGTGCCCGAGATCACCGACCCGACCGGGACCGAGGCGCCGCTGCTCGACTTCACCTCGGGCTACGTCCTGCGCTCGCTCGACCAGTTCCCAACACAGGGCTCGAAGGAGCCCTGGAAGCTGCGCCAGAACTACGTGCTCGACATCCGCACGATCCGCCGCGGTGCGATCGACGACGGCGCGATCAGGTTCGGATCCGTGAATGCGGGTATCGAGGGCGAATGCGAGCCAAACGACTCATCGCGTTCCCCCTTGCCTGTGCCCTCCTAGGTCTGTTCGTCTTCGCCGGCTGTGGCGGCGGCGATGACTCGAGTTCCTCGGCGAGCGGTGAATTCACCGAATCGACCGGCGCGTCCACGGAGACCACCGAGGATACGAATACGAGTGGCGAGCCCGAGCCGGGAGACGACTCGGGAGGTAACGCCCCGGCGCCCAGCGGCAACGCGGTGCGCTCCGAAAGGGTCGAGATCGACGACTTCGCCTACAAGCCGGATCCGGTGACGATCGAGGAAGGCGGCAAGGTGATCTGGAAGAACGAAGACTCCGTCCCTCACACCGCCACCGCCGAAGACGGCAGCTTCGACACCGGCACGATCGAGGAAGGCAAGCTCAAGTCGGAGACCTTCAAGCAACCAGGTACCTACGACTACGTCTGCTCGATCCACCCGGAAATGCATGGCACGATCGAAGTGGTCCCGGCCGGCTGATCCTTCCGCCTTGTACCGCCGCGCATAGAATCGCGGCGGCGCGATGGCCGAGCTGACCGACAGGCAGGACGAGTTCTGCAAGAGCAGCGAGACCGACTACTCGGACCTGAAGGCGTTCTTCATCAACTGCACCCTGAAGCGCAGCCCCGAGGTGTCCAACACGCAGGGTCTGATGGACATCTCGATGGAGATCATGCGCCGCAACGGGGTGACGGTCGACTGCATCCGCGCCGTCGACCACGAGATCGCCACCGGCGTGTGGCCCGACATGACTGAGCACGGTTGGGAGCGTGACGAGTGGCCGTGGATCTTCGAGCAGGTGATGGCGGCCGACATCCTCGTCCTCGGCATGTCGATCTGGCTCGGCGAGAAGTCCTCGGTGGCGACGCAGATCGTCGAGCGCCTCTACGGCAACTCGCACCTGCATCAACGACGCCGGCCAGTACGCCTACTACGGCCGCGTCGGCGGTTGCATCGTCACCGGCAACGAGGACGGGGTCAAGCACTGCGCGATGAACGTCCTCTACTCGTTGCAGCACCTCGGCTACACGATCCCGCCCCAGGCCGACGCCGGCTGGATCGGCGAGGCCGGGCCGGGGCCGTCCTACCTGAATGAGGGGTCTGGCGGCCCCGAGAACGACTTCACCAACCGCAACACGACCTTCGCCGCCTGGAACATGCTCCACCTGGCGCGCATCCTCAAAGACGCCGGCGGCATCCCCGCCCACGGCAACCAGCGCACCGAGTGGGACGCCGGCTGTCGCTTCGACTTCCCCAACCCCGACTACCGCTAGCCGGCTCTGCCCACCCCGAGAAAGCCGCCCGTGGTCGAGCTTTTGACCGCTATGCGGTTCAAACCTCGACCACGCTCGGGTCAAACCGCTTAGCCGGCGTTTGCCTCGAGTCGCTCGGCGAGGCGGTTCATGCCTTGCTCGCGGGCGGCCGCGGCGGCGGCGGCCCAGTTGGTGGGGCGGTCGGGGGGAGGGTCGACGCCGGCGTCGCGCAGGGTGGCGATGTCCTTGAAGGCGAGCAGTTCCTCGCGGCCTTCGATCAGGGCGCCGCGCAGTTTCGGCCGCGTCTCGCGGATCGCGTTGTCGAGGATCGCCTCGAGCGAGCCATGGCGGCGCAGCAGCTCGGCCGCCGTTTTCGGTCCCACTCCCTTCGCGCCAGGTAGCCCGTCGGAAGGGTCGCCGCGCAGGGCGATGAAGTCAGGCACCAGCCCGGGATCGACGCCGTAGCGCTCGCGCACCTCGGCCGGCCCGACCTCTTCTGCGCCTTTGCCACCGCCCGTCTTGACGTAAAGGACGGTGACCCGCTCACCCGCGCACTGATACATGTCGCGGTCACCGGTCATAAGCAGAGCCCGTCCTCCGGACTCAGCCTCGAGCCGCGCGTAGGTGCCCAACAGGTCGTCGGCCTCGAGATCCTCGCTGGTCGCCACCGTCCAGCCAAAGGCGGCGAAGAACTCACGCGCGGCGGCGAACTGGGGCGAGAGGTCATCCGGCATCGCCGCCTCGCGCTCGGCGTGGTAGGCCGGATACAGCTCCGTCCGGTAGGAGGCGGCATCGGGCCCAAAGCAGAGCACCACCGTCCGCGGCTGGTGCTTTTCCACCTCGGCGAGGATCAGATTGGCGGTGCCGAGCAGCGCATTTACCGGCCTACCATCAGGTCCTTTGATCGAGTCCGGCAGCGCGTAGAACGCCCGAAACAGCATCGAGGGAGTGTCGACCGCAAGCAGTGGTCCTTTGCCAGCTGGCATCGACAGAGCCTATCCCGGTAGGGGTGAAACGTCTTGTACTTTTTCGTCGAGGGCAGCGGGCGCCAGCAGCAATCCGCCCCTTCGAAAAAGTTAAGTGGAACCCCTACCGGGATAGGCTCCTTGAGACGCATGAGCTTCACGCAGCCGACCCCACCGCCGTTCGAGTACAAGGAGTGGCGAGACCGTCCGCACCTCGAGCGAATCAAGGTCCTCGCCCAGGACTGGGCGCTGAACGGCTTCGGCACGCCCTCCTTCGTATACCTGCTCTACGTCATCAAGCTCGTCCTCTACGCCGGCGGCGGGCTGCTGGTCATCTCGGCGACGACCGCGGGGCTGGGCGGGCTCGGCGACCTCTCGTCCTGGTGGACCGAACCGATCGTCTTCGAGAAGGCGGTGATCTGGACGATGCTCTGGGAGGTGCTGGGGCTTGGCGCCGGTTCGCTGCCGCTGACCCTGCGCTTCACGCCGATGATAGGCGGCGTCCTCTACTGGCTGCGACCGGGGACGACGCGGTTGCCGCCGTGGCCCGAGCGGGTGCCGTTCACCCGCGGCACGCGGCGGACGCTCTTCGACGTCGTCCTCTACGCCGGGCTGGTTGCCGCAGCGCTCAACCTGTTGCTCGCCGACGGCGTCGACGCGACCGCGACCACGGCGGGCAGGCTCGACCCGGTCGCGGTCGGTGTCCTGCTCGCGGTGCTCGTCGCGCTTGGCCTGCGCGACAAGGTCCCGTTCCTCGCCGCTCGGGCAGAGATCTACGGCAACCTGGCGATCATCTTCCTCTTCCCGCTGACCAACATGATCGTCGCCGCGCAGCTCGTCTTCGTCTGCATCTGGTGGGGAGCGGCGTCCTCGAAGCTGAACCGTCACTTTCCCTTCGTCGTCACGGTGATGATCAGCAACACGCCATGGAACCGCTCGCGGGCGATGAAGCGCCGCCTCTACCGCAATCACCCCGAGGACCTGCTGCCTTCATCTACCGGAGCGCTCGCCGCCCACCTCGGGACGGTGATGGAGTTCACCCTGCCGCTGATCCTGCTCGTCTCCCAGGGTGGCTGGATCGGCACTCTCGCCGTCGCCGGGATGGTGATCTTTCACCTCCACATCCTCTCCACCTTCCCCCTGGCGGTGCCGCTGGAGTGGAACATCTTCATGATCTTCGGCCTGCTCTTCCTCTTCGGCCACTACGGCGACACGGCGTTCTCGACGATCGACGATCCGCTGCTGCTGGCGATCCTCGCCGTCACCTGCGTCGGCCTACCGGTGCTCGGCAATTTCCGCCCCGACCTCGTCTCCTTCCTGCCCTCGATGCGTTATTACGCGGGCAACTGGGCGACGAGCCAGTGGCTCTTCCGCCGCGACACGAAGGCCGAGGAGAGGCTCGATGCGGAGCTGGTCAAGCCGGCGCCGATCGTCACCGAGCAGCTGGCCAAGTTCTATGACCCAGAGCTGATCGACGTGCTCGTCTACAAAGGGCTCGCCTTCCGCTCGATGCATTCGCACGGTCGTGCACTCAACGGGCTGGTGCAGCGGGCGGTCGGAGACGTCGAGGACTACGTCGTCCGGGAGGGCGAGCTCGTCGCCGGCGTGGTGCTCGGCTACAACTTCGGCGATGGTCACTTCCACGACCAGCGCCTGTTGGCGGCGATCCAGGAGCACTGCCGCTTCGAGCCGGGCGAGGTGCGGGTGGTCGTGCTCGAGTCCCAGGCCGCGCACGTGCAGCGTCAGCGCTACCGCATCTTCGACGCCGCCGATGGCCTGGTCGAGGAGGGCTGGGTGAACGTCGCCGACATGGTCGAACGCCAGCCCTGGCTCGACCAGCGTCCCTTCCCGGCCGAGCCACTCACGCCCACCGGGGACGGCGACCGCGCAGCGACCCCGGCATGAGCACCGCAATAGTCGTCGGCGCCGGTCCCAACGGCCTCTCGTGCGCGGCGACGCTGGCGGCGAGCGGGGTGGAGGTGACCGTGCTGGAGGCGGCCGCGAGCGTCGGCGGCGGCGCCCGCACGAGCGAACTGACCCTGCCCGGGTTGCTGCACGACGATTGCTCGGCCTCGCACCCGTTTTCTCCCGGCTCGCCGGCGCTGGGAGCACTCGGCCTCGAGCGCCACGGCCTCGAGTGGGCCTGGGCCGAGGTCGACCTCTCGCATCCGTTCGACGACGGCAGCGCCGCGGTGATGCAGCGCTCGATCGAGGCGACCGCGGCCGGGCTCGGCTCGGCCGGTCCGGCCTGGAAGCGCCTCTTCGGATCTTCGACCGGGCATTTCGACGCTCTCAGTGAGGACATCATGCGGCCCCTGGCGCACCTGCCACGCCACCCGCTCCTCCTGGCGCGGTTCGGCCCAGCGGCGCTGGCGCCGGTGTCGTTGCTCGCGCGCAGCCTGCCGACCTCACGGGCGCGGGCGCTGTTCGGCGGCACCGCCGCCCATTCGTTCAGTCCGTTCTCACGTCTGTTCGGCTCCGCCGCCGGTATGGCGCTGACCTGCGCCTGCCATCACAACGGTTGGCCGGTCGCGCGCGGCGGCTCGCAGGCGATCGCCGATGCGCTCGCCGCTTCGCTGACGGAGCACGGCGGCCGGATCGAGACCGGCCGCCCGGTCCGCTCGCTCGCCGAGTTGCCCGCGGCCGACGCCGTGATCTTCGATCTCGCTCCCAGCGCGGTCGCCGACATAGCGGGCGAGCGCCTACCGGCACGGGTGGCGCGTGCCTACCGGCGCTACAGGCACGGCCCCGGCGCCTTCAAGGTCGACCTGGCGGTCGAGGGCGGTGTGCCCTGGACCGATCCGGACTCGCCACGGGCGGGGACCGTGCACGCAATCGGCTCCTTCGAGGAGATCGTCGTCTCCGAGCGCGAGACCAACCGCGGGCAGATGCCGGAGCGCCCCTTCGTCCTGGTCGGTCAGCAGTACCTCGCCGACGCCTCGCGCTCGCGCGGTGACGTGCATCCGATTTGGGCCTACGCCCACGTCCCGCATGGCTACACCGGCGATGCCACCGAGGCGCTGCTCGACCAGATCGAACGCTTTGCCCCCGGCCTGCGCGAACGGATCCTCGCCCGGCACGTCCGCTCGCCCGCCGAGCTCGCCTCCTACAACCCCAACTACATCGGCGGTGACATCGTCACCGGCGCCAACACCCCGCTGCAGTCGGTGTTCAGGCCGCGGGTCGCCCTCGACCCCTACGCCACCGGCATCCCCGGCGTCTACATCTGCTCGGCGGCGACCCCACCCGGCGCCGGCGCCCACGGCATGAACGGCTACCACGCCGCCCAGTCCATCATCCGCACCCTGCACTGAAGACGTGCCGTCGCTCAGGTGCCCATACGGGTGCATGAAACACGGCACGTCTGGGCCGACGGGGGCGGTTGCGTAGATTTCGGGCGGTGAAGGCGCTCGAAGTCGACAGGCTGGAGAAGCGGTATCCGACCGGGGTGGAGGCCCTGCGCGGGGTCTCACTCGACATCAAGCCAGGGGAGCTGTTCGGTTTGCTGGGACCGAACGGGGCCGGCAAGTCGACGCTGATCCACTGCACGACCGGGCTGGCGCAGCCGACCGGGGGCGCGATCCACGTCTTCGGCCACGACGCGATCGACGACTACGGCCCCGCCCGGCAGGCGGTTGGCCTGGCGCCCCAGGAGGTCAACCTCGACTGGTTCCTCACGGTCGAGGAGACGCTCGACTACCACGCCGGATACTTCGGCATGCCGAAGCGCGAGCGGCGCGAGCGCACCAGGGAGCTGCTGGAGACCTTCTCGCTGACCGAGAAGGCCGACGAACGCACCCGCACCCTCTCCGGTGGAATGAAACGGCGCTGCATCCTGGCGCGGGCGATGATGCACCGGCCGCGCCTCTTGATCCTCGACGAGCCGACCGCGGGCGTCGACGTCGAGCTGCGCCTGGAGCTGTGGCACTACGTGCAGCGGATCAACCAGGAGGGGACGACGATCCTGCTCACCACGCACTACATCGAGGAGGCCGAGCAGCTCTGCGACCGGATCGCCTTCATCAACCAAGGCGAGATCGTCGGCGAGGGCACGAGCACCGAGCTCGCCGCCCGCTACGGCGTCGACAATCTCGAGGACGCCTACCTCGCCCTGGTCGGCCGCAAGGAGCTCTCGCGCTCGCAAATCGAGGAGCCGGTGCTGTGAGCGCGGCGCAGATCCGCTTCGCCACGCTCTGGCGGCGCGAGGTCAACCGCTTCATGAAGATCAAGAAACAGACGATCGGCGCGCCGCTGCTGGAAACCTTTCTCTACATCTCGGTCTTCGGTGCCGCGCTCGGCTCGCGCGTCGGCGAACTGCACGGGATCGACTACGTCGTCTTCGTCATCCCCGGGCTGATCATGATGTCGTTCTCGATCAACGCCTTTGCCAACAACTCCTCCTCGATCCTGCAGCAGAAATTCCAGGGGGCGATCCAGGACCAGCTCTCCTCACCGGCCTCGCCGATGGAGCTGCTGCTCGCCTTCTCGCTCGGCGGCTTCATCCGCGGCCTGCTTGTCGCCGCCCTGACCTTCATCGCCGCCTCGCTGCTGGTCGACCTGCCGGTGGAAAACATCCTCGTGCTGATCCCGGCGCTCTTCCTCGTCGGCTTCTTCTTCTCCCAGCTCGGCGTGCTGATCGGGGTGCGGGCCGAACAGTTCGATGACGTCGCCTTCGCCCAGACCTTCGTCCTGCAGCCGCTGATCTTCCTCGGCGGCGTCTTCTACTCGGCGACCCTGCTGCCGCAGCCCTTCCAGACCCTGACCCACTTCAACCCGATCTTCTACATGATCAACCTGGTCCGCTACGGCTTCGTCGGCTTCAGCGAAGTCAGCATCGCCCTCTCGCTGCTGGCACTGACCGCGGCGACCGCGGCGCTCTTCGCCGTCAACCTGCGGCTCTTCTCCCGCGGTTACCGCCTCCGCGCCTAGACTCTCTAGGGATACTTGATCCAATCCGGGTGAGGCTCTACCTTTCTCCGGTCAATCGTCGTGTGCGCTCCCGGCGCGGGGGGTGGCGCGGAAAGGAATCGAATTGAGGAAAGCTCGTCTACGTTCCGGCCTGGGCAGGGCAGCGGTGCTTGCGATCGCAGCGGCGCTTGTCGCTCTGGGGGTCTTTGCTTCAGCTGCTTCGGCCGGCACCGCTCCCACTGTCTTCATCAAAGACGGCAAAGGTGGCCTTCGCTTCGAAGCCCCGAAAACTGTCGCCGACGGCGAAGAGCTGGCGGTGGTCAACACGACCAATCCACATAAAGTCGGTCCGCACACCTTCTCTCTGGTGACCAAAGGGTCGATACCGACGACTCCGAAAGCCCGTCAGCTCTGCTTCACCCCGCATCACATCTGCAAGGCGATCGCCGGTTGGCATGGGGTCAAAGGCAATGGCCCGGTGAAAGTCAACCCGGTCGACGCCGGCCCCGAAGGCTGGAGCACGATGGGCAGCCTGACCAAGACGGGCGATTCGTGGTTCACCGGTGAGAAACCGGGCACCTCGATCGTGCAGACGGTCGACGTCGACACCTCGGCTGGAGCGAGCAGGATCTACTTCATCTGCGCGATCCATCCCTGGATGCACGGTTCGATCAACGTCCTGCCGGGCGGCTAGCAACGGCTGATCCTCAGCAGTCCTCGCCACGCCTGGGGCGCCGAGCCTTTCTCGGCGCCCTGGGCGGTGGCGCGCTCGCTGCTTGGCTGCCCTCCGGCCTACGCCCAGGCGCCCTTACCTCGGCGGCGGCGCGGGCGGATCGACTTCCCGCCCCGCCGCCCTTTCGCAACCCGTTGCCGATTCCGCATGAGCTGCGCGGCGCACAACTCGACATCCCGATCCGCGAGGCCGAGGTGTCTATCCTGCCCGGCCGACCGACCCGGATGTGGACCTACGACGGCACCTTCCCCGGGCCGACGATCAGGCGGCCGGCCGGCCGCCGTACCGAGGTCACCTTTCACCATCGGCTGCCGCCTCGGGCCGGCGAGCTGACGGTCCATCTGCACGGAGGCCATAACCGCACCCAGTTCGATGGTCAGCCGGGTGGGCTGACCTCCTCGCACCCTCGGTCCTTCTACTGCGACATCCCGCGCGGCCTCTCGCCGCGCAGGTCCGGCAACGATCTGCTGATCGAGCCGGGCGGGCGGAAGACCTACGTCTACGACCTGCGTGAGGACGGACAACCGGAACGGGCCGCGTTTCAGTGGTACCACGACCACCGTCTCGACCACACCGCACGCAACATCTGGCGCGGCTTGGCGGGGATGTGGATCGTCGATGACGAGCTCGACGCTTCGTTGCCGCTGCCGAGCGGTGAGCGCGACATCCCGCTGGCGATCTGCGATCGCTCCTTCGACCGCGACAACCAGTTGACCGACCCCTTCACCGGGCGCCGTCCTCCGGGCGACGGCGTCCTCGGCGCGCGCGTCCTCGTCAACGGCGCCCACATGCCACACCACCGGGTCACCCCGCAGCGACAGCGGCTGCGCCTGCTCAACCTCTCCCACTTCCGCTCTTACGACGTCCACCTCTCCAACGGCGCACCGCTCGTCCAGATCGCCACCGAGAGCGGCCTGATGCCGAGGCCGGTCCGCCGCAACCACATCCTGCTCGGGCCGGGCGAGCGCGCCGAGGCGATCGTCGACTTCGCCGGCGCCCGCGGCGAGACGGTCGAGCTGCGCAGTGGCCCCCGTCACGATGGCCATGCGGGCGCCGGCTCTCGCCCCTACGTCGGCGCGCTGATGCAGTTCCGGGTCGGTTCGCGGCCGATGCCGGATCGCACCCGGGTGCCACGCCGGCCGCGGCCACTGCCGAGCTGGACCAGGCATGTCTCACGCAAGCCCGACCACACCTGGACGATCACGATCGGCGGCCTCTTCAAGCCGACCTGGCTGATCAACGGCCGTACCTTCAACCCCGCCCACGCCGACGCCTTTCCCAAGCTCGGCTCGACCGTCACCTGGGAGCTGATCAACCGCACCGGCGTTGCCCACCTCATGCATCTGCACCACACCGATTGGTATCTGCTGGCGCGCGACGGCAGGCCGCCGCCACCGTGGGAAGACTGCCTCAAGGAGACCTTCTTCGTATATCCCGGCGAACGGATCCTGCTCGCCGGCCACTTCGCCGACTACACCGGCAGGTTCATCGTCCACTGCCACATGCTCGACCACGAGGACCATGGCCTGATGAGTCAGTTCGAGGTGGTCAAAGGCTGAGTAAGAAGTTCACCTCTTTGTACTGTGCGGTGCGTCTGTAAAGATGCATTTGGGTGGCGCAGAGATATGGCAACTGAGGTTTCCGGTCAAGAAAGGCAGATCCGGCTCACCGGGATCCGGTCTGACGAGGAACTCGATGAGCTTTCATTGCGAGAGCGGCACCGGGAATACGAACTTCAGGGCTACCGGTCGCTGAAGCGAACCCTGGTCCCGATCCTGCTGCTGGGGTTAGTCATGTGGCTTGTCCAGTGGTGGTTGGCGCCCAGTTGGCTCGTCGACTCCCGCTCCGACGCCGACACCCTGTTGACCGCGTTGCCGGTGGTGGCGATTGCCCTGCTCACGGTGATGATCGCCGGGCTGCTGGTCGCCGTGCAGGTGGCGGCCGAGAGCTACCGGAGCACCGGCATCGGAATTCTGATCCGAGACATGCGCACCTGGGCCTGGGTTTACATGGTGATCGGTATAGCGTCCGTTGCGCTCCTACTCGGCGCTTTGGCGCCCGCAAATGGTGATCCGTCGAGCGGGCTCACCGCAGCCTTGGCCACGTTGACGATCCTCTTTGCGATCGTGTTTCTGTTCTCGGGCCGATTGTTGAAGATGCGCCTCGGCGAGTACACGAGCCCTTTCGCCATCTCTCAGTTCGCTTCGGTCTCCGCTTACGCCGCGCTGGACGAGGAAGATTGGGGAAAGTTCGAACGCCATTGGGAGGAGACCGGCCTGGTTGCCCTGTACGCAGTGCGGGATCAGGATTCCAACGCCCTCGTGTTCGGCTTGGGGACTCTCGAGGAACTGTTCCGAACATGTTTGAGCGGGCACGATCCGCCGGTGGCTGTCGGCGTACGGGTCTCAGCGATCATGGTCCGGATGGGTGAGGAGACAATCGGTCTGGACTCGTTCGTCGACAGCTCACGTGAGATCTCGAACTCGCTGTACAGGATGGCGCGGTTCGCGCTCGAAACGTCCAACGCCTTGGTCGCAACCGAGCTGATCAACGGGCTCGGCCGGCTTGCGACCCGATCGTGGACCTTTGCCACGGTTGGGCTCTTCATCAAGCAAGAGCCGAGCAATTTGACCACCCCGCTCGATGGTTTGGCCGACCTGGCATGGCGGGCGTCACCGGACGATCCCGTCGCGGCGGCCGCGGCCGTGGAGTGCTGGGCGCTCGGTGTCGCCTATCTCTACCGAGAGGCCGCCGCACATCCCCCCAGCGGGCGTGCGCAGCAGCTGGCGAGGCGCACTGTCTTTGACAGCGTCCGGGAGTTCGGACATGAGCCGAACTGGAAGGCCGCTTTCGACGCCCTGCTGCAGCGATCGTATCTATGGGCGCTCGCCTGGCAGGAGGATGCGAAAGAGCTGCTCGCAGGGCTCGTTTCAGCGAGTGAGCGTAGATCCATGCTGTCGGTTGGAGCGGTGATCGAGGCGACGGCTACAACCTGGACGGAGTAGCGAGTCGAGGGAGAGGAGCAGGCCGGCGCCGCCGACTGCTACTCGACGCCTTGGCTGAGCCAGGCGAGGTAGCCGGCGCTGCCGGCGACGATCGGCGTGGCGACGATCTCGGGCTCCTCATAGGAGTGCAGCTCGCGGATTGCCGCCTCGAGCTCGGCGTAGCGGCTGGCCTCGGTCTTCGCCAGACACTGCCACTCTCGCGCATGCTCGACCTCGTCCTGCCAGCGGTAGTGGCTCGAGATCGGCCCCAGGACCTGCACGCACGCCGCCAGGCGGCGCTCGAGGAGGGCGGCGGAGATCCGCTCCGCCTCCTCCTCGGAACCGGCCGTGGTCAGGACCTGCAGGTACTCGGACACTGCGTCCCTAGCTCGGTTCGGCGACCAGCGCCTCGCCGTCGGCGTCGGGCATCACCAGGATCGCCCCCTCGCCGGAGGCGTAGGCGTCCTCGCCGTGCTGGATGAAGTCCATGCCGACCGCCTCCTCGTGCTCACTCGAGCGCAGCGCGGTGAAGAGACCCATGACGCGCAGCAGGGCGTAGGTCATGCCGAAGGCGTAGAGGGGCGTGACCAGCGCCGCCAGCGCCTGGTCGCCGAGCTGGGAGGCGTTGCCGAAGAAGAGGCCGTCGGCGACGCCGTTCCAGGCGAGCGAGGCGAAGAAGCCAATGAAGAGGATGCCGGTGAAGCCGGCGATGCCGTGGGCGGCGAGCACGTCGAGCGTCTCGTCGACCCGGGTGCGCGGCCGCCAGACGATCATCGCGTAGCAGGGCAGGGCGCCGACCGCGCCCAGCACCATCGCCCAGCCCGGGCTGATGAAGGCGCCCGCCGGGGTGATCAGGACACAACCGACGATGATCGCGGTGGCGGCGCCGATCGCGGTCACTTTGCGGCCACGGATCAGGTCGAGCGCGAACCAGACGACCAGCGAGCAGGCGGGGGTCAGCAGGGTGTTGACGAAGGCGAGCACGCTCGGGTTGCCGGTCGAGAAGCCGCTGCCGCCGTTGAAGCCGAACCAGCCGAACCAGAGCAACCCGGCCCCGAGCAGCACGTACACGGCGTTGTGGGGGAGGAGCGCCTGACGGCCATAGTCCTTGCGCGCGCCGACGACCAGTGCGGCGGCCAGGGCGGAGAAGCCCGAGCCCATCTCGACCGGGATGCCGCCGGCGAAGTCGAGCGTGCCACCCGCCGCCAGCCAGCCGCCGCCGAAGGACCAGTGGGCGAGCACCGAGTAGACGAGGATCGACCAGAGGGCGACGAACACCAGGAAGGGGCCGAAGCGCATCCGCTCGACCACCGCGCCGGAGACGAGCGCCGCGGTGATGATGCAGAAGGTCGCCTGGAAGGCCATGAAGAGCAGGTGCGGGATCGTCGTCCCGTCGCGGGGGACGAAGGTGACGTCCTTGAGCCCGACGTAGCCGAGCCCGCCGATGATCGAGCCGTCGCCGTCGAATGCAAGCGAGTAGCCGACCAGCGCCCAGACGACGCCGGCGACGGCGATCGCGCCGATGCACATCATGAAGGTGTTGAGCGTGTTCTTCGAGCGCACCAGGCCGGCGTAGAAGAGGCCGAGCGCCGGCGTCATCATCAGCACCAGCGCCGTGGCGGCGAACATCCAGGCGGTGTCGCCCGTGTCGATTTCCGCGGCCGCCGCCGCGATCGGCAGGCCCGTCACTTGCCCACCGGCGTCACGGCGGCCTGATCGGACTCGCCGGTGCGGATCCGCACCGCCCGCTCGAGCGGTACGACGAAGATCTTGCCGTCGCCGACCTCGCCGGTGCGGGCGCCCTCGCAGAGCGCCTCGATCGTCGGGTCGACGAAGTCGTCGGAGACGGCGACCTCGAAGCGCGTCTTGTCGGCAAGGCCCATCTTCACCGTCGTGCCGCGATAGGTCTCGACCCGGTCGAGCTCGCCGCCGTGCCCCTGTACGCGACTCATCGAAACGCCGCGGACCTCGGCGCGGTACAGCGCCTCCAATACGTCGTTGGCCTTCTCGGGCCGCACGATGCCGATCACCAATTTCACCGCATCTCTCCCCTCCGCCTCTCCAACAGAGCGGGGGGAGCGTATCGCCCCCCGCCCGTTTCGGCGGCCCCGGCCCGCGCGTCGCTGATGTCAGGGAGAATCCGTGCTGTCCCGTGCCTCTCTGTGCACCTCGGTCGCCGTCGCCTGGTCGCGGGGGCGGACGACGATCTCGTCGACGTTGACGTGAGACGGCTGGGCGACTGCCCAGCGGATGCACTCGGCGACGTCGGCGGCACTCAGCGGTCGCATTCCCGCGTAGACGCGGCGGGCCGCCTCCTCGTCGCCGCCGAAGCGGACCAGCGAGAACTCGGTCTCGACCATGCCGGGGGCGACCTCGGTCACCCGCACCGGTCGGCCGAGCAGCTCGAGCCGCAGATTGCGCAGCAGTGAGCGCTGGGCGTGCTTGGCGGCTATGTAGCCGGAGCCGCCGCGGTAGGACTCGAAGCCGGCGATGCTGGTCACGGTCACCACATGGCCGTCGCCCGACTCGATCAGCGCCGGCAGCAGCGCCCGCGTCATCCGCATCGTCCCCATTACGTTCGCCTCGTACATCCGCAGCCACTGCTCCTCGTCGGCCTCGGCCAGTGGGGCCAGCCCGAGCGCTCCGCCGGCGTTGTTGACCAGCACGTCGCAGCGCGACACCCGTGAGCAGAACTCCTCGACCGAGCCCGTATCGGTGACGTCGAGGGCGAGGGCCTCGCCGCCGATCTCGGCGGCCACCTCTTCGAGCCGCTCCAGCCGCCGTGCCCCGAGCACGAGCTGAAAGCCCTCGCCGGCCAACGCCCGCGCCGCGGCCGCCCCGATCCCGCTCGACGCCCCGGTTATCACCGCAGTTTGGGCCATTCGTGCGAGCCTACTGATGCCAAGGGGGCGAGATATTCCAGCTGACGACTTGAGGCTCTATGAAAACGTCAGACGTATATGCCATATTTATGCCATGCGAACCACGCTCGACCTGGATGACGATCTGATGGAGGCGCTGATGGCCCGTCACCCCGAGATGAACAAGACCAAGGCCGTGGAGGCGGCAATCGAGGATCACGTTCGCCGCGGCGCGATCGACTGGCTGCTGAGCATGCGCGGAAAGATCGAGATCGAGGACGTTTCGAAGGAGATGCGCGCGATCGATCGGAGGATCTGATGGTCCTGCCCGACACGTCCGTCTGGATCCCGTACTTCCGCAGTCGCAGCGGGGAGGACGGCGATCGGCTCGAAGCGCTGATCGCGGCGGGCGAAGTGGCCATTTGCGGCCCGGTCATGGCCGAGCTGCTTGCGGGAGCGGGGGATTCACAGCGCGAAGCGATAGTCGGCACCGTCGGTGGCCTTCCATTTGCGGCCCTCGATCGCGCCTCCTGGGAGGAGGTCGGCGCCGTCGGCTTTCGCCTGCGCCTATCCGGACAGGCGCTACCCCTCACCGATCTCGCCATCGCCGTCGCGGCGGCGCGCGCCGGTCACGTCCTCTGGAGCCTCGACTCGGACTTCGAGCGGATCGCTCCGGCCCTCGGGGGGCTGGAGCTATACAGCGCCTGAACCGACTACTCGCCGATCAGCTCGATGCGGTAGCCGTCGGGGTCGCGCAGGAAGGCGATGCGGTGGCCCTCGGTGCGGCCGCCGGGCCGGTAGGGCGGCTTTTCGGGCTCGATGCCGTCGGCTGCGAGCCGTTCCAGGGTGCCGTCGAGGTCGTCGACGGCGAGGGCGATGTGGTTGTAGCCGCTGCCGTGGTCATAGGAGTCGATTCCATGGTTGTAGGTGAGCTCGAGGCGAGGCATGTCTTCGCCCGGCATGCCCATGAAGACGTTGATCGCCTCCTCGCCGATCGGCATTCGCCCGACGACCTCGAAGCCGAGCTTCTCGTAGAAGGCGACGGACCGATCGATCTCGCCGATTCGGTAGCAGGTGTGGAGGAAGCTGGACATACGGTCTCCCGCGAAGGCTACTGTTTATCTGCATGCCCGAGACGCGGACTCTGAACGCGAAGGTGCACGGCCGCTCCGTCTCCTACCGGGAGGCCGGCGAGGGGCCGGTGTTGCTGCTGATTCACGGCATCGCCGGCAATTGCGAGCACTGGCATGAGGTGATCGAGCCCCTGGCCCGCCACCACACCGTGATCGCCCCCGACCTGCCCGGCCATGGCACCTCAGAGGCCGGCGCCGGCGACTACTCGATCGGCGCCCTCGCCAGCGGCCTGCGTGACCTGCTGCTGGCTCTCGGCCACGAGCGAGCCACGGTCGTCGGTCACTCGCTCGGAGGCGGCGTCGCCATGCAGCTCGCCTATCAGTATCCGGAGATGATCGAACGCCTGGTGCTGGTCTCCAGCGGCGGCCTCGGCCCTGAGGTGAGCCCGGTTCTGCGCGCGGCGGCCCTGCCCGGTGCCGACCTCTTCATCTCGGTCACCGCCGGCGCCGGCCGGCGGCTCGGCTCGGCCCTCGGCCGGGGGCTCGCCGGGATCGGCCTTCGTCCCGGCGCCGATCTCGCCGAGGTAGCCCGCGCCTACGCCTCGCTGGAGGATCCCGCCCGCCGCGCCGCCTTCCTCGACACCCTGCGTGCCGTTGTCGGCACCCGCGGGCAACGGGTCGCCGCCGCCGACCGCCTATACCTGGCCGAGGCGGTGCCGGTGCTGATCGTCTGGGGTGCCCGCGACTCGATAATCCCCGTGCGCCACGGCGAGGATGCCCTCCGTGCGATTCCCGGCAGTCGCCTCGAGGTCTTCGAGGACGTCGGTCACCTACCCCAGCTCGAGGCGCCGGGGCGCTTCATCGCCGTGCTCGAAAGCTTTCTGCGCGAGACCGACCCGGCGCGGTTCGACCCGGCGGAGTGGCGGGCGCGGATCAGGGCAGCGGCCTGAGCACGACGCCGTCCACCGCGCACGTGAAATTGCGCGTGCCAGAGCGAAAATTGCCCGGATGGTGGCCTCAATAGAATTTTTGCGATGAGCAACCGGGAGCGACGGCAGCGACGCAGGTTGCGCCACGGCGGCTGGAAGTCGAAGGCGACGATCGTCTTCGGCGGTCTCTTCGTCGCCGGCGTGGTGGCGATCGGCGTGGGCGCGAGCTGGGCGGTCGACGTCTACAACTCGGCGCCCCCTCTCTCCAGCCTGAAGCCGGTGCAGAAGGGGCGTTCCTCGGCGATCTACGCCGCCGACGGCAGCCTGATCGGCTTCATCCGCGCCAGCAGCATCCGCGAGCCGGTGTCCTCCAAGGCGCTTCCGCAGAACCTCAAGTACGCGACCGTGGCGATCGAGGATCGCAACTTCTTCAACCATGGGGCGATCGATCCGGCCGGCATCGCCCGCGCCGCCTGGAAGGACCTGCTGGCCGGCGGCAAGCCGGTTCAGGGGGCGTCGACGATCACCCAACAGCTCGTCCGCAACCTCTACATCCGCGACCCCGAAGAGACGATCAAGCGCAAGATCATCGAAGCCCACCTCGCCTACGAGGAGGAGGAAGCGCACTCCAAGCACTGGATCCTCAAGGAATACCTCAACACCGCCCCCTACGGCACGGTCGAAGGGGAGACCGCGGTCGGCGCCGAGGCGGCGTCGCAGACCTATTACGGCAAGCCCGCCCGCGAGCTCGGCCTGCCCGAAGCGGCGATGATCGCCGGCCTGCCGCAGGCGCCCTCCGAATACAACCCGTTCCTCGACCCGCGGGCAGCCATCGAACGCCGCAACGAGGTGCTGGAAGCGATGGAGGAGCAGGGCTACGTCACGCCGACCGAATACCGCGAGGCGCGGCACGCAGGGCTCGACCTCCATCCAGGTCACAAGTATCGGGTGATCCGCGACCCCTTCCTCTTCGACCTCGTCCAGCAGGAGCTGATCGACAAATATGGCCTCAACACCGTCCGCTACGGCGGCCTCAAGGCCTACACGACGATCGACCCCGAGCTGCAGGAACGGGCGCAGGAAGCGGTCGACAGCTGCAGTGTCTGCTACTCCGAAGGCGGGCCCGCGGCCGCCCTCGCCTCGGTCGACCCCGCCAACGGCGAGATCGTCGCCCTCGCCTCGACCCCAGGCGGTCCGGAAGAAAGCGAATTCAACTACGCCTGGCAGGCTCACCGGCAACCCGGCTCCTCGTTCAAGACCTACGTACTGACGACCGCGATCAAGCAGGGGATAGACCCCTACAGCACCTACTACGACGGCACCTCGCCGAAGACGCTCGAAATACCGGGCGGCGGCACCTGGACGGTCAACAACGCCGAGCCGGGCGGCGGCACGATGTCGCTCGCTGCGGCCACGTGGGACTCCGTCAACGTCATCTTTGCCCAACTCGACCTCGACGTGGGCTCCGAAAACGTCACCCACACCGCTCACCAGATGGGAATCGAAGCGCCGCTCGAATCGGTTCCGGCGGAGGCGATCGGCGGTCTCGCGATCGGCGTCACGCCGCTCGAAATGGCCGATGGCTACGCGACTCTCGCCAACGGCGGCATCCATCACACCCCGACGGCGATCGCCAGGGTCGAGTTCCCCAGCGGCAAGGTCGACGAACCAGAAGCAGACGCCGGCGACCGGGTGCTGACCGAAGGCGAGGCATATGAAGTGACCAAGCTGCTCGAGGGCGTGATCACGCAGGGCACCGGCGCCGGCTACACCTCGATCGGCTGCACCGGCGAGGCCGGCAAGACCGGCACGTCAGAGGAGCTCTCCGACGCTTGGTTCGTCGGCTACACGCCGCTCTATTCCACCGCCGTGTGGGTCGGGCACCCGCAGTCACGAGAAGAAACCGGTTTCGGCGGGCCGACCGCCGGTCCGATCTGGCGCTCGTTCATGGAATCCGCGGCGGCGGGCAACTGCCCCGAATTTCCCGAACCGACCAGCCTGCCTGAGCTTTCCGGCCTGAGCGGCGGCCACGCAAGCAGCTCCTCCGGCGAAGGCGAATACGAAGAACTCGAAGAATACGTCGAAGAAGAAGGCGAAGAAGAAAAGGAAGATGGAGAAGAAGGCGGAGGCGGCAAGGCGAAGGCCGAACCGGAATCGGCTCCCGAACCGGCGCCGTCGCCGACCCCCGCTCCCGCGCCGCCCGCCGGGGGGGCACCCGTGGGCGGCGTGGGTCCCGGCTGAGCACCCCTAGACCCGTCGCTCCTCGCGGTAGCGGTGACCGTCGACCGCAGCGCGCACCCAGTCAGGGTGATCGTCCAGAGTCGCCACGTACAGCGGTTCGCCGCCGTCCAGGGCGCCGATCTTCTCGACCAGGTCGAAGCGGTCAAGGACCTCCAGCCAGTGATCGACGAGGCGGTCCGATTGACCCGTCCTGGCGCTGATCTGCACCGCTGCCAGGGGTCCCCCGTCGAGGATGCAGCAGAGCACGTCGAGGCGCCCTTCGTGGCGGACTATCGCCCCCAGGGCGGGGGTCGTGGAGTTCACGATGTGGGCCGTTCGGCTGCGGTGCCCCGGCCGCTCATGGGAGGTGAAGCGGCCGGGGCACGTTTAGGGCTCCCGTGTACCTCCCTGGCCTTTTCGGGGTACCCCTGCGTCATTCGACCATAGCCTATAGACTATGGTCTAGATGTCGCACTCGCGGGAGGCTTGTCCTCCGTGGTGCCGCCTCCGCCTCAAACGACGCCAGCGCAACTCGGAGCCGCAATCAGAGTCTTGCGCGAGTCACGGAGTCTGACGATCGAAGATCTCGCCGCGGAGGCGGGCATTCACTGGACCTACCTGTCTGGAATCGAGAACGGCAAGCGCAACCCGAGCTGGGTGATCGTCAGCAAGCTGTCCGTCGCGCTCGACACAGACCTGGGCGAGATCGCCCTGCTTGCCGGCAAGCAGTAGGACCGGCGAGGCACTTCAAGCTTCGCTGAGAGCTCTCGATGCAGGCTGTGATAAACGTTCGAGAACCCAAATGAATGCTTTTGCTTTCTAACGCCTGATCACGATCAGTGGGGAGGTGAAGAAATGCAACTCATCAGAGTTGAGCCGGCGGTCCCGGCGGTTTCCATTACGAAGCCCTCCTAGTGGGGCCCGGGTTGCGGCCCGTCGGATAGGCGGGCCGCCGCCCCGGGGCTTGCGGTCAACGAGCATTGCCACGTGGTCGGCGCGCGCGGCGTCTACGCCGCCCTGCCCCATGTGAAGAGGCGCAACGCAGCCAACTTTGTGGGCGCGG